>JAQIBZ010000380.1 GCA_027858815.1 Desulfobacteraceae bacterium | reverse complement strand
GCATCTGCGGGGGCAGCTCAATGACGGTTTCTGTTTTGTCGGGAATCACCACATGTAAAAAGCCCTCACATTTTCCGGGATAATTTTTCAGTACCTGATACAAATCATTTAATGTCCGCTGATCGATTCTTCCGGAATCAATTGTCATGTGGACACTGGCAGTCCATGACTCTTCCGCCTTTTCAATTGGAACGATACTTTCCGCCAGAATTTTAACAAACTTTTCATTCTTCTGGACCTCGCCCTGAACAAATACAGGGGTATCGGTAAGGAGAAAACTGCTCGCCTGGGTATAAATCTTTGTAAAAACAACTACCTCCACAGAGCCATGGATATCCTCAAGCGCCACAAACGCCATGGGATCACCCCGCTTGGTCGTAATCATTTTGACACTCCGAATGATTCCCCCCATACGGACAGCAGCTCCATCCTTGACACCTTCATCGATTAAGTCAAGGGAATTGGTACTGGCAAACTTTTCAAGCAGATCCTGAAATTCATCCAGCGGATGCCCGGTAATATAGAATCCAATGGCTTCTTTTTCCAGACTCAGCTTTTGTTTTTCATCCCATTCGGCAAGATCCGGCATAGTGGGGGGATTCAGCTGATTTACGCCCGCATTTCCGCCAAATAAACTCATTTGTGAATCAGCTGATTCTTTCTGGATTTTCTGCCCGTAATCCAAGGCATCCTCCACGCATGCCATCATTTGCGATCGGTGAAAACCTGCTGAATCAAATGCGCCACATTGAATCAGGCTCTCAAGTACCCGCTTGTTGACTTTGCGAATGTCCACCCGCTGACAGAATTCAAATACAGAAGTAAAATTCCCCTCTTTGCGGGTTTCAATAACCGACTCAATGGCAGCTTCACCGACATTCTTTACCGCTGCCAAGCCAAACCGTATCTTGGAGTCGCTAACAGAAAACTTTTTGTCACTTTCATTGATATCCGGCGGCAACACAGGGATATTGTGATTGCGGCATTCGGCAATATATTTCACAACGCCTTCTGATGAGTTCATTTCAGAAGTGAGCACAGCCGCCATATATTCAACCGGAAAATGCGCCTTTAAATAAGCGGTTTGAAAGGCTATTAATGCATATGCGGCACTGTGTGACTTATTAAACCCATAACCGGCAAATTTTTCAATTAACCCGAATAGTTCTGCTGCTTTTTTCTTGTCAATATTATTTTTTACTGCCCCGTCGACAAACCGGTCCAGGTGCTTGGCCATAACCGCCGGAATTTTCTTGCCCATGGCCTTTCGCAAGTCATCGGCTTGTGCCATAGAAAAACTTGCCAGATCACTGGCGATTTTCATGACCTGTTCCTGATACAAGATAACCCCATTGGTTGGGTTCAGGATCGGTTCGAGTTCCGGAACCAGATACTGGACTTCCCGCCGGCCATGCTTGCATTCCACATAATCATCCACCATGCCGCTGCCCATGGGACCGGGGCGGTAAAGCGCCACCAACGCAGTCACTTCAGCAAACGTTTCAGGTTTTAACCGGATAATCAGATCCTTCATTCCGGTGCTTTCCAACTGAAAAACCGCTGAGGTATCTCCAGAAATCAAGAGCTGATATGTTTTTTTATCTTTTAAATCCAGGTGTTCCATATCCGGCGGCGTCTTACCCTGGGATTTGATAATTCTCAGTGCATCGGCAATAATGGTTAAATTCCGAAGTCCTAAAAAATCAAATTTTACCAGCCCGATACCTTCCACCTTTTTCATATCAAACTGGGTTATTACTTCACCCTTTTTCCCCTTATATAAAGGGAGATACTCAACCAGGGGCTTGTCGCCAATCACCACACCGGCGGCATGGGTGGAGGCATGCCGGTTTAATCCTTCCAGAACTTTGGAAATTTCGATCAATTCGGCAATTGCCGGCCTGGTTTCAATGGCTTCTCTGAGTTTTGGCTCTTGCTTAAGGGCTTCATCAAGACTTATATTCACCGCTTCCGGCACCAGCTTAGCAATGGCGTCTACTTCATTCAACGGAATATCAAGCGCCCGGCCCACATCCCGGATAACCGCCCGGGCTTTCATTTTCCCGAATGTAATAATCTGTGCGACATAATCACCACCGCCATAGCGGTCCACCACATAACGATAGACTTCTTCCCGACCGTTAATACAGAAATCCACGTCAATATCCGGCATACTTTGCCGGCTCGGATTTAAAAAACGCTCAAAGATTAGTCCATGCTCAATGGGATCGAGATCGGTAATCCCCAAGGAATAAGCAACCAGACTGCCGGCAGCAGACCCGCGCCCGGGTCCCACCGGAATGCCTTGTTTCTTTGAATATTCAATGAAGTCTGCGACAATCAGAAAATATCCCGGGAATTCCATATCGTTAATGACCGAGATTTCATAATCAATCCGCTTTTTATAAACAGATTCATCAAAATCAGGATTTTTCTTGCAAATAATTTCTATCTTTTTCGCATACCCAATGCGGACTTTTTCTTCAAAAATATCTGCTTCAGGTTTATCGGATTCTAAATCAAACTGTGGAAAGTGATATGTATTAAAATCAAATTCCACATGACATCGATCCGCAATGGCTCTGGTGTTATCAATTGCGTTTGGATAACCGGCAAAATCAGCGATCATCTCGGCGCTGGATTTAAAGTACAGATCTTCCGTATTGAACTTAAACCGGCTGGCATCGTTGACTGTCCGACCGGTCTGAACACACAGGAGAACGCCATGAGCCTTGACATCGCTTTTGTTCAGATAATGGCAATCGTTGGTCGCCACCATGGGAATCGACAACCGCTTGTGCATATCCAGAAGACCCCGATTAACGATTTCCTGGTCGGGAATACCATTTTTCTGAACTTCCAGAAAGAAATTATTCTCGCCCAATATATTCACAAAAGACTTTGCCGCCGCATCGGCTTCTTCCATTTTCCCGGCTCGAAGCAGAGTTGGAAGTTCACCTTTTAAGCAGGCGGACAAACCGATTAATCCTTTGGCATGTTTGGCCAGAATTTGTTTGTCAATTCTCGGCCGATGATAAAAACCCTCAAAGCTGGCCTGGGTCACAATGGCACAAAGGTTCCGGTACCCTTCCTGAGTTTCCGCCAAAAGCACCAGATGGGCAACTCCCTTGTGATCGGCAGGGGTCTTATCATGAAGGGTTCTGGGCGCGACATAGCATTCACAGCCGATAATCGGTTTTATTCCGGCTTTGAGGGCTTTTTCATAAAAGTCGACCACACCAAACATGGTCCCGTGGTCGGTTATCGCCACCGCCGTCATACCATCTTCTTTCGCCCTTTGCAGCATGGAATCGATTCGGATGGCTCCATCTAAAAGGCTGTATTCGGTATGAACATGCAGATGAACAAATCTACCGGTATTATCTTCTGACATATTTTAAATTACTCGATACTGTAATTGGGAGCTTCTTTTGTGATAATGACGTCATGCGCATGGCTCTCACGCAGACCGGCAGCGCTGATCTTTATAAATCTTGCCTTTTCCCTTAACTCTTCAATGGTCCGGCACCCGACATATCCCATGCCGGATTTCAAACCACCCACCATCTGAAAAATATTTTCAGCAATTGTCCCGCGATAGGGAACCCGACCGACGATTCCTTCAGGAACCAGCTTGTCGACATCCGTCTCATCTCCCTGATAATAGCGATCTTTGCTGCCCTGCTTCATGGCTTCAACGGAACCCATACCCCGATAGGATTTATAACTTCTTCCCTGAAAAATAATTTTTTCGCCGGGACTTTCCTCGGTACCGGCAAACAGCCCACCGATCATTACGCAATGAGCACCGGCGCCAATGGCCTTGGAGATATCACCGGAAAATTTGATTCCGCCGTCGGCAATAATGGGAATACCTGTTTTATTGGAAATAGATCGGCAATTTAAAATAGCGGTTAACTGGGGCACTCCGACACCGGCAATAATCCGGGTGGTACAGATGGATCCCGGACCAATCCCGATTTTAACGGCAGCCACCCCCGCATTGATCAATTCTTCAGCGCCCTTGGCGGTTCCGACATTACCGGCAATGACCTCAACATCTGCAAACATCTCTTTAAGACGCTTAACGGCATTGATCACATTTAAAGAATGGCCGTGGGACGTATCAATCAAAAGCACATCAGCACCTGCTTTAACAAGGCCTGTGGCACGCTCTTCCATGTCCGCACCAACACCGATGGCCGCACCCACCCGCAACCGCCCCCTACTGTCTTTGCAGGATTTGGGGTATTTCTTTATTTTCTCAATGTCCTTAATTGTTATCATGCCAGTGAGCTGATCATCATTTTTCACCACCAGCAATTTTTCAATCCGGTGTTTATGAAGCAGTATTTTTGATTCTTCCAGATCAATTCCTTCGGAAACCGTCACCAGGTTTTCCTTTGTCATGACTTCGGAAACCTTTTTGTCAAGATTGGTTTCAAATCGGAGATCCCTGTTGGTCACAATACCGACCAGACGTTTTCCTTCAGTCACCGGAACACCGGAGATCCGGTATTGTTCCATTAATTTCAGGACTTCCCGGATCGGCACATCCGGACGGGTAATAACCGGATCAACGATCATGCCACTTTCAGATTTTTTAACATGCTTTACTTCAAGACACTGTCTTTCTATACTCATATTGCGATGAATAAACCCGATGCCGCCTTCGCGGGCCGCACTGATGGCTGTTAGGGCCTCCGTTACCGTATCCATGGCAGCAGTAACAATGGGTATATTTAAATTAATGTTGCGTGTCAGCCGTGTACTCGTGTTCACATCGCTCGGAAGAACATCCGAATAATTCGGCAGCAATAATACATCATCAAATGAATAGGCTTCTTCCGGTGGTCTCTTTATCATAACGCCTCCAAAATATTAGATCATAACCGGGTTGCCCGGTATATTTACGAACTTGACAAATTAAATATCACTATACTAATACTTCCTACAATGATAAAATCCTTTTTATAAATAACATCAATGCTTAACTTTAAGCTTAACTTTAAAAAACATGTATACCCTATGCTGATTCATATCAACCCCCAAAATCCGCAACCCCGGCTGATTGCCCAGGCTGTTTCCGTATTAAGGAAAGGCGGCGTCATCGCCTATCCCACTGATACAATCTATGGTATCGGTTGTGATATCATGAATAAAAAAGCAATTGAAAAAATATACAGAATCAAAGGTCGGGATAAAAACAAACCGTTCAGCTTTATCTGCTCTGACCTTAAAAACATCAGCGATTACGCCAAGGTTTCCAATTATGCTTATAAAACCATGAAACGGCTGTTGCCCGGACCATATACGTTTATTCTTGAGGGATCCCGCATGGTCCCCAAAATAATGTTAACCAAACGCAAAACCGCCGGAATTCGTGTCCCGGACCACGAAATATGCTTACAGCTGGTGCAAGGGCTTGAAAACCCAATTATTTCAACCAGTGCCAGCATGCCGGATGGAGAAATCTTTCTGGACCCGTCTCTGCTTCATGACCACTATGGTGCGAATATCGACCTGGTTATTAACGGGGGGCCTGTTTCCGACGAACCCTCCAGTGTTGTTTCGCTGATTAATGATGAACCGGAAGTTATCCGGGAAGGTCAGGGCGATATCAGCATCTTCAAGTAAATCAGACATTAATGATCCGGACGATAAACATATCCGCCGGTTATCCCATCGGTTAAAATGGACGTCCCCAACCGGCTGACAATTTCACTGATCTGCTTTGCTGACATATCCACCAAATACTTCATAAACGGCATCTTTTCTTCCGGCGGATAAATTACCGAGATATCTCCCTTTATTCCGCCCAACCGGCCAGCCCATTCAATCGCATCTTCAAGGTTCCCCAAACGATCAACCAGCCCTAACTCCTTTGCTTTTTCACCTGAAAAAATCCGGCCGTCGGCTATTTCACGAACCTGAGATGACGGCATTTTTCTCCCTTGCGCAACATCATCAATAAACTGGGTATGCACATTATCGGAAAAATCCTGGAGAAGTTTGCGTTCAGCATCTGTCATTTTTCTTACCGGAGATGCCATATCTTTATATTCTCCGCTCTTGATCACCACCGGGCTTAATCCGATCTTTTCAAACAATGCTTCAAAATTGGTGTACCCCAGAATAACCCCGATACTCCCAGTGATCGTACCCGGATTGGAGACGATACCGTCTGCTGCTGCAGCAATATAATATCCCCCGGAAGCCGCAATCGACCCTAAAGAAGCAATCACTTTTTTTACTTCAATGGTCTTTCGAATTTCCCGGTATATTTCCTGGGATGGCCCAACCGCACCCCCCGGCGAATCAATTCGGAGAACAATCGATTTAACGGAATCATTGTCCCTGAAATCCTTTATCTGCTCCAGAATCTGACGGGATTCAGCGATCACTCCGTTAAGTTCAACAACCCCCACTTTTTCGCCGAACGCGAGGTCTGACCGATCAGACGAAACAAAGCCAATCAATGATAAGACAACGGAGCTTGACGCAATGATTGCGGAAATCATCAATAAAAAGAACAAATATGGGTGCCTGCGGGAAAACATGGATTCAATTACCTGATTGTGTCGTGTTAATAAAGATATGTATTAATCGTTAAAAAATAGACATAGGGATGAAACAGAATAAGTTCTGCTGCATCCCTATGTTATATCATCTACTTACCGCAGTATTGATGCGATTTTACTTAAATCAGAATCAAAATATTATTAACCCAATATTTTGAATATTTACGCAACCGGATCTTCATCTTGTGCCGGTTTTTCCTCAGCTGCTACTTCCTCAGCTGCTTCCGGAGTCTCTTCAGCAGACGCTGTTTCTTCAACAGGAGCCACTTCTTCTGCCGGAGTCTCTGTCACTGCCACTTCTTCTTCTGCCGGAGCGTCTTCTGCTGTTTCGGCCTTTTCTGCTTCAGCCAGTTTTACCTGTCCGTTTAGCTTTTCCTGAAGATTCTCTTTTAAAATCGCCCCAAAGCTGGACGGGGCCGGCTGTGACTTATTGACATATTCTTCAAGAATCGACTGGTCATCATCATCATTGCCGATGCGTTTAATGGACAACCCGATACGTCGGTCGTCCGTATTAATATTCATCACCTTGGCAGATAACGAATCACCGACCTCATACTGACCGACCGGCGTTTTAATTTTTTCTTTGCTGATCTCGGAAACATGAACCAGTCCTTCGATCCCTTCTTCCAGTTCAACAAAAATACCGAAATCCGTAATATTGGTGATCGTACCATTGATCTCGGTTCCAGACGGATAACGTTCCGCAACAGACTTCCAGGGATCATCTTCCAACTGTTTGATGCCCAGTGAAAAACGCTCGTTGGACTTGTCAATATCTAAAACTCTCGCTTGAACAGTGTCACCTTTTTTATACATTTCAGACGGATGCTTGATGCGTTTAATCCAGGATATATCAGAGATATGAACCAGACCGTCAATATCATCATCAATGCCGATAAAAATACCAAAATCGGTAATGTTTTTAATTTTTCCTTCAATGGTGGAGCCAATGGGATATTTTTCACTGATCATGTCCCATGGGTTTGGGCTGATCTGTTTCATACCCAGAGAAATCCGTCGGTTTTCCGGCCGGATATCCAGCACGATTGCTTCAACGATTTCACCGGCAGTCACAACTTTGGAGGGGTGACGGACTTTACGGGTCCAGGACATTTCAGACACATGGATCAAGCCTTCAATGCCAACTTCAACTTCGACAAATGCGCCGTAATCCGTTAAGCTGACAACCTTACCATTAACTTTTGTCCCAACAGGGTAGTTTTCCTTAGCAGTTGTCCATGGATCCGGAACCAGTTGTTTCATGCCCAGAGAAACTCTTTCCTTTTCCTTATCAAATGACAAAATCTTCACATTAATGGTATCACTGACATTATACAATTCAGAAGGATGTTTTACCCTGCCCCATGAAATATCAGTTATATGCAACAGACCATCCACACCACCGAGATCAACGAAAATACCGTATTCCGTAATATTTTTAACCACACCTTCCATCACGTTGCCTTCTTCAATGGAAGCCAGGGTTTCGGAACGTTGTGATTCCCGTTCAGATTCAAGGATCGCCCGTCTTGAAAGAACAATATTATTTCTTTTTCGGTTGAATTTTAACACCTTAAAGCCAAATGTCTGTCCGACCATTTCGTCAAGATTCCGAATCGGTCGTAAATCAGCCTGAGAACCGGGAAGAAATGCCTGAACACCGACATCCACTGAGAAACCACCTTTAACGCGATTGGTGATAACACCTTCAATGACACCGTCTGCATCATGAATCTCCTTAATTGCTTCCCATACCTTGACTTTAAGCGCTTTTTCTTTTGAAAGGATGACACGTTCTTCATCTTCATCCCATACTTCAATCATGACCTCAACCCGGTCATTTAAATTAACATCCACCTTCCCGTTTTCATCTTTAAATTCATGAATGGGAATCTGGCCTTCTGATTTGTAGCCGACATCAACTAAGACATGGTCTCTGTCAACAGATATGATCGTACCGGTAACGACTTCTCCCTCTTCAAACTGCTTGAGGCTTGCTTCAATATAGCTTGAAAAGTCTTCCATACTTTGTTCGGAATCTTCATCATCATCCGTTACAGCAACATCTGCTGCCAGTTGCGCCTCGTTTTCCATCTCTGCTTCTGTGATGGCCTGCTCTTTTTCAGAATTGTCTACAAAATTTTCCATTAAATGTTTTCTCCTTTAGCCGATTTTTTTTATACTGACCGTCAATTATGCCCAATCAATATAAGCAAAGTCGAATAGCAGACATAACTTCAAAAAACAACATATAAATGTAATGTTCTCCCAAAAAATCATATTTTGCACCGATATAATATTAACAATTTGAATTTATAACTTTAAAAAGCCAAAAAACAGCGCTCTTTGACTTTTTTGGAAGGTACAAAACCTGACAAGTTGCCTTTTAGCGGCAGCAGTTATAAACTTCAAAAAAAATCCTGGAAAAAGGGGCAATGCACATTAAATTTTTTCATTGATATGCTTCATCATCAGCTCAATCACTGCCTCAACGGAATACTGTGTTGAATCAATGGAAATGGCATCATCTGCCGGTTTAAGCGGCGCCACTGCTCTTGAAGAATCATTTGTATCCCGGCGGGCCATGTCCTTTTCAACCTCTTCAAATTTCTGGGGGGATTTTTTTTCTTCAAGTTCTCTGTGCCGCCGCGACGCCCGGACACTTAAATCCGCTGTCAGGAAAAACTTAACATCCGCTTGAGGAAAAACAACGGTTCCCATATCACGGCCTTCAAAAACCGCTGATTTTTCAGCACCCATCTTACGCTGAAGCCCCAGCAGCGCTTCCCTTACCATCGGATGAGCGGAAACTGCCGAAGCCATCATCGACATCTCCGGCGTCCTTATATAATCCGAGATATCGATTTCTCCGGAAAACAGGCGTACGCCTTTCTCATTACGGACAAACGTTAATTCCAGATCCCGGCACAAAGTTTCCAGCTGATGTCCATCATCAGGGGATATGCCCTTTGCCTTTGCTTCATATGCGACGCCTCTGTAAAGCGCACCGGTATCAATATATCTATATTGCAGCCGTTCTGCCAATGCTTTGCTGACAGTTGTTTTTCCTGCACCGGCCGGGCCGTCAATCGTAATAACGAGCTTCTTCATGTAATATCCTATTTATTTTAAAACCGTTTTCAGTGCGTTTAAAAACCTGATATTTTCCGCATGGGTTCCAATGGTTATCCTTATATATTCAGGATACCCATAAGACATCATGGAACGGATAATAACCCCGTGCCTGAGCATTTTTTCAAATACATCGCCGGCATTCTGCTTCACATCAATCAGAAAAAAATTAGCCTGGGTGGGAATACAATCCAAGCCCATTGGTATTAATTCAGTTTTTAAAAATTCAAATTCCGTGTGAATCAATTCACGGGTTTTGCTCAAAAAAGCCTCATCATCCAGTGCAGCTGCGGCACCCACTTGTGCCAGAATATTAGTATTAAACGGCTGCCTCACCCGGTTGGCCATCGCCGCCATTTCCGCCGGCATGATGCCATAACCGATACGTATTCCTGCCAGACCATATGCTTTGGAAAATGTTCGAAGTACGGCCAGCGGTCTGTCATCTGAGATCTCACTTAAACCGTTTAAACACTCAGGATCATTTGCAAATTCAATATATGCCTCATCCAGCACCACCACTACCTCCGGCGGCAGGTTTGCCATAAACACCTCAAATTCACGGGTAGTGATGTGACAGCCGGTGGGGTTATTGGGGTTGGTGATAAATATTATTCTCGTTTTATCAGACACTGCTTTTGCCATGGCATCAAGATCGATTGCCATATTTTTTAACGGCACCATCACCGGCACGGCATCCACGGTTCGCACAAATATTTCATACATTAAAAATGACGGCGATGTCATGACGGCTTCATCACCGGGTCGTAGATACACCCGGGTCAGCATGCCGATCACGTCATCAGACCCATTACCCAGTACTATCTGTTCGGGTGCCACACCCAACTTTTCCGCAAGCTTATTCACCAGATAGTATCCGCTGCCGTCCGGATACCGGTGAAGATTTTCAAGAGCCGCCTGCATAGCCTCAATTGCTTTAGGAGATGGCCCCAGCGGATTTTCATTGGATGCCAGCTTAATGGAATCCGAAATGCCATATTCCCGTTCCAACTCTTCAATGGGCTTGCCGGGTGTATATGCTTTTAAACTTAATATATTTTCAGGTATTTTTAGTTTCATTTGTAAATCCTAATTTTTGCAGAATAATTTTATCTGTTTCTCAGAATATCAAATTTAAATTCCAATTCTCAGTTTCCCATATGCCCGGTCAGCACCAGAACACCCTTCCCTTTTTTATGGGCAGTTTTTAAATAATGCAAGCCATGGACATGGAAATACTTTGAAAATTCTTTTTCCCTTAACCGCATAAACCATGCAATTTCGAATATTATGAGAATCAGATTACAAAAAAAATATCCTAAAAATAAGGGCATGTTATCTAAAATTCAGCAGGTATCATATCTTTTCTGAATCTGCAATCACTAAACACACCGCTAAAGGCTCCTTCTCCAGCAAAGCCAGATGTAATTCCTATATCACTTAATCCATCCATTTTGATCATTTGCTTTCAATTAAGCGTTGAACAAACCAGCTAATCTTCTGCCTATCCCGACAAACAAAATTCTCAACAGTTTTAATATAGCCTTTTTTACTTTTCCAGATACTTATTTATGAAGACATCCCAATGTATAACCCCTTGACTGACCCGAAATCCAATGGAATCATAGCTAAATAATTTTGAGTAAATACTTGAAAAACCTTGACAACAAAATACGAATCCATTAAATTTTTTTTCGGACATATACCCATAAGCTGACGTTAATATAAATATATATAATATATTAAAAAAATTATAATTTAGAATGGAGGTTTTATCGCATGACTGAAAAACCAATTCAACTCGGAGGGAAAAAGAAAAGCACCTTCATAGATAAGGTAAAAGCAATTCTTCCGGAAGGCGGGAATTTAAACCTGTGCCTGACCTGCGGTGCCTGTTCATCAGGATGCCCGGCCACAGGGCTTGATAACATGGATCCCCGTAAATTTCTTCGCATGGCAGCACTGGGGCTTGATGATGAAATTACCAGCACACCCTGGGTTTGGATGTGCACGATGTGCATGCGCTGCGTTCATGTTTGCCCGATGAAAATAGATATTCCCCAGCTGGTTTATCATGCCCGGGACGCATGGCCCCGGGATGAAAGGCCCAAGGGACTGATCGGTTCCTGTGATATGGCGCTGAGAAATGACAGCGGCAGCGCTATGGGGACAGCCCCGGATGATTTCCAGTTTGTGGTGGAAGATGTACTTGAAGAATATCAGGAAGCCCAACCGGAGTTCAAGGATATGCAGGCACCCATTGACAAGCAGGGGGCTGAATTTTTCCTGAACCAGAATTCCCGGGAACCGGTCACGGAACCGGATGAAATGCTGCCGTTATGGAAAATACTCCATCTTGTCGGCGCTGACTGGACCTATGGCTCAAAAGGATGGGGTGGTGAAAACTATTGCATGTTTCTGGCAGAAGATGAAAGCTGGAAACACCTTGTACAGCAATCCACAGACAAGGCCCATGAACTGGGGTGTAAAACATTTATCAATACCGAGTGAGGGCACGTCACATTCGCAGTCCGGGCCGGACTGAAAAAATTTAATATTGAGCACCAATTTGAAGTCAAAAGTATTTACGAATATTATGCAAAATGGATTCGCGAAGGAAAATTAAAAGTAAACTCCGACTGGAACAAGGATCTGAAAATAAAATTTACCGCCCAAGATCCCTGCCAGATTGTCAGAAAAAGCTACGGTGATCCCATTGCCGAAGATTTGAGATTTATCGTTAAATCCGTGGTGGGTGAAGAAAATTTTGTCGATATGACCCCTAACCGCTCCAACAACTATTGCTGCGGAGGGGGTGGCGGGACTCTGCAAAACGGATACAAAGACCAGCGTTTTGAGTATGGCCGGTTGAAAGACGAACAGATTAAAGCCACTGGCGCGGATTACTGCATCGCCGCCTGTCATAACTGCCATCAGCAAATCCATGAATTAAGTGAACATTACGGGGGAAATTATCCGGTAGTTCACCTTTGGACCCTGATCTGTCTTTCTTTAGGCATTCTCGGCCCCAATGAACGGGAATACCTGGGTGATGACCTTAAAGAAGTCAATGTGTTTCATCCGGAAACCGCTATGTAAAATAGAGATTTAAAAAAACCACACCATACATAACTGATTACATTGCGGGCTGTAGGAAAATTTTTATCCATACAGCCCGCATGTATCGGTGACTTCTTTTGATCGACCATTGATTTAACAGGTTGCTGAAAAACTATTACACTTTTCAACGACCTGTAAAGGGAGATTTTCAATGAGTGATACAATGATCCCTACCATTGAAGAGCTGACCAG
The DNA here is from genome assembly GCA_027858815.1 of Desulfobacteraceae bacterium. Taxonomy (GTDB): domain Bacteria; phylum Desulfobacterota; class Desulfobacteria; order Desulfobacterales; family Desulfosalsimonadaceae; genus SURF-3. The sequence goes on along the minus strand of JAQIBZ010000380.1, from coordinate 10,071 downwards.
AAAACGAATGGAAGCATTAACTGTTTCCGAAAAAGCAATCATCGCGCACCCGGCTGAGTACCGTGAAATCAAAAAAATAATCCGGTATATCATCTCAAAACCGATTGAGATCGGTGACTACTATTCAACCGCACAAAGACTCACAAAACTCCTTAAAACAATGACCCAGTCCGGGCCTGGATCCATTTTTCATTACTTTTATACCAATATTGATCCGCAGCAAAAGGGACAGGCCAGATATTTCAGGGCCAATTGCATAGATTTAGCCCAGCAATTAGAATGTATCGATCATATGCGGCACAGTAAACGTCATATCCGGGTTGTTCATTAAACCTAGATGCTTTATAATTGTTCCCAGGCATGAACGACTGGTAGATCAACAAATATTGCTGTATCCTTTCTTCTTTTTATCCCACCTTTTTTATCATTCCAAAATGGCAGACAATATTGCTATCGACCAGTCATTAATCAGTAAAAGATGATTAAATCTTTGTAATTGCCCCCCAATTATTATAATCATATAATAATTTCTCATAACAAACTGACTTTCCCAGATTGATTCGTCATTCATAAACACATCAGAACAGCCTTAATCTAATTTAAATGAAAATTGATAAATCCATACTCCCATCAATGAAAATCTTCTGGGGCATCAGTTCGTTTCAGGCTCTGGCTATGTTCCGGCGGGGGCTGTTTTATGCGTTTCTTTCGATTTATCTTCGGTATTTTCTCGGCCTGTCCGTTACCGAAACCACACTGTTTGCCACATTGCCCATGGTGTTTAACATTCTTGCCCAGACATTTATCTGGGGACGACTGTCTGACCGGCGCCAGTTGCGCAGAACGCTTATTTTATGGGGTGAAGGATGCGGTGCTGTCGGAACCGTCCTGATCTGGGGATGTCATATTCTTGCACCGACACCGGCGAGTTCCGGCTATGTTATTATCTTAGGCTTAACGATTGTCGAAATCTTCTGGTCCATGAGCAACATTGGCTGGAGCGCTCTGATATCCGACCTTTATCCTGAAAAACAGCGCAATGCCGTATTGGGATATTTGACGAGTATTGGGGGAGTGGGGAGATTGATCGGCATCTGGATCGGAGGTCTGCTTTATGACGGAATGGGGGCCATGTATGAAGGGTGGGGATTTTATTCCGGTGCCCTGTTCTTTATCCCTGCAGCCGTCATGCTATTTTCCATGATACCGGTTGTATATCTTCCGGAAGGCGGTATCCGCGCGACTGAAACTACCGAAACAAAATGTGATGCAGCATGCCAGGTAGCCTCCATAAAAATGTTCTGGATATTTTTAACTGCCATGGTCTTTATCAATTTCGGCCGCAACGGGGTAATAATCATCCAGTCCCAATATCTGTTTTTAGATACCGGTTTTAATGTTTCCAGTCGGGTGCTTGGCTATATCTTCAACACTGAATCGGTTGCCATTATCTGCTTCGGCTTGCTGGCCGGGCGTCTCGGACGCTGGGTTGGAGATGGACCGTCTGTTTGTCTGGGGGCTGCGATCGCCATTGTCTATCTGCTGATCTATTCATTGACCGATAACCTGAGCTGGATATACGTTGCCAGCTGGTTTCGCGGCATGGCAGATGTTATTATCCTGGCATCATCATATGCGTTTGTCTCGGTTTTAATTCCGCCAGAACGACGGGGTACACTTTTCAGCCTGTTCAATGCCACATTATTTCTGTCCTGGGGAGTGGCCGGCACACTGATTGCCGGGCCGATTGTCGATCTTTTATTCCACGCAGGAATCAGTCAGGCCATCGCTTATCGGGCAGCATACTTATCCGGCCTGGTAATGGTTATCATCGGTTTATCGATCCAGATGTTTCTGGTTTTTGTCCTGATGCCGAAAACCGGAATTTCAGCACAAAGGAGCGGGAATTGAAAAACAGCCTGAAACTTTCCAAAGAAGAAATCAGCTGGATTTTATATGATGTGGGAAACTCTGCCTTTGTCCTGGTCATGGTGACGGCCATCATGCCCATTTTTTTCAAGGATTTTGCAGCCAAAGGAGTTGCAGATGCTCTGTCAACAGCTCACTGGGGATTTGCCAACTCAACAGCCTCTCTATTATTAGCTATTCTGGCTCCCTTGCTGGGAACGTTTGCTGATTATAAAAACTTAAAAATAAAATTCTTTACTATTTTTCTGGGCATCGGACTGGTCTTTACGCTGCTGTTGACCATGGTCAACGAGGGCCAGTGGAGACTCTGCCTGTGCCTTTTCGTGTTTGCCCGGGTGGGATGGGCAGGTGCTAATATTTTTTACGATGCGTTTATCGTGGATGTTTCCGATAAAAACCGCATGGACCGGATTTCTGCCAATGGTTATGCATGGGGCTATATCGGCAGTGTGGTTCCTTTTCTGGTAATCATCGCAATGATTATGACCGCGTCAGAAAAATCCGGGGTCTCTCTTCCTGTCTTTCAGACCAAAATAGGGTTTATATTGGTTGCCGTATGGTGGCTTGTTTTTTCCATTCCTATGATTAAAAATGTTAAACAACGCTATTTCATCCCCCCCTCTTCTTCTCCAGTGACCGAAAGCTTTAAGCGTTTATGGCAGACACTTAAAGAAATCAAAAAATACCGGCAGGCGTTTTTATTTCTTATTGCTTATTTTTTTTATATAGATGGGGTTGGCACCATTATCAGCATGTCAACCGCTTATGGGAGGGACTTGGGTTTCGACATCACCCTCCTGATTGCAGTGATTCTTTTCATCCAGATTATTGCATTTCCCTTTGCGATCTATACGGAAGACTGGCAAAGGTGTTTTCTACCAAAACGATGCTGTTAGCCGGCATATCCATCTATTGTATTATTACTCTGGCTGCATTTCTACTCCCCGCCATTACCGATGAATCAGTCAAAATAATCGTTTTCTGGTGTATCGCTTTTCTCATCGGGTCATCAATGGGCGGCATCCAGGCGTTGAGCCGAAGCTTTTACGGCAAACTGATACCAGCAGATAAAAGTTCTGAATTTTTTGGATTTTATAATGTTTTTGGAAAATTTGCAGCCATTACCGGTCCGTTTCTCATGGGCATGGTGGGAGCCTATACCGGGCACACCCGATGGGGCGTATTAAGTATTCTTGTTCTCTTTATCATAGGGGCCTGGATTCTGATTCGTGTTCAAGAAATTGAATAAAAAAATTGCCCATACAAAAACAAAGATGTTATAGGATACTGATTGTCAGCCAAATAGAAAAGGACATTAAATGAGTAAAATATTAAAAAGAACAATTAGTTCTCAATGGTTCCAGGGATTTGTATACCGGTTCATCCGCATGTATGCTACAACATATCGTTTTAGCGTGGAAAATGAAGACGAATGGATGAGCCATTTAAAAAACGGTGGCAGAGTGCTGCTTTGCGTATGGCATCAGCAATTTTTTTCTGCCATCCGTTATTTTAAAAACTATCATAAATACGCTCCCGGCCTTATGATCAGCAGAAGCGCCGACGGCGATCTCATTGCCGGTGTGGCCAGCCGGACCGGATGGCGACCGGCCAGGGGCAGCTCATCTCGAGGCGGGAAAACAGCCATGATGGAAGTGATCAGCCATATTAAAGAAACGGGCCTGGGTGCCCATATATTAGATGGTCCCACAGGGCCCATTGGAAAAGTCAAAGCCGGCGCCATCAGTATCGCTCTGGCAACAGATGCGGTCATCGTACCATTTTATGTCTCTGCCGACCGCGCATGGTATTTCAACAGCTGGGACAGGTTCTGCATCCCCAAACCATTTGCAAAAGTCACATTAAGATACGATCAAATGATTCATTTGGATACACCTGCAGATGAGTCTGAGTTTGAAACATTGCGGCAGCATCTTGAAGACACCATGATCAGTGAACTCAGATTACCGGAAAAGTTATGATGGAAAGTAATTACTTATTTGATCAGGATCTTGCGCTGACAGAAGACCAAGCCAACTCTTTTCAAACAACGGTGAGCAATAACTGGTCGATCAACGGAAACCCCAACGGCGGTTACCTTCTGGCGATACTGGCCAATGCCATGCAACAGAAAAGCAGCAAAAAAGATGCGATCATCTGTACTGCAAGCTATCTGTCAAAAACCCTTCCCGGTCCGGCCAGCCTGGTTCTTGAAAATATCGGCCGAAGCAACCATTTTGACCGATGGGATGCCCGGCTGGTCCAGGACGGCATAGAAAAAATACGGGCCATGGGTACTTTTTCAGACCCTTTTTCAAGCATTGATACGACTAACCACACGGATAAACGATATGAAAAGTCACCCCCGGATCTTGCGCCCAAAGAAGACTGCATGCAGATTCCGCCCATGGGCAATTACACGGTTTATGAAAACATGGAGGTACGGCTGGACCCCCGGTGTGCCGGGTGGTTTAACGGGTCCCTGATCGATATTTCCGAACACAAAGGGTGGATCAGATTCCAGGACAACCGATTATTTGATGCACCTGCACTGCTTTTGGCGGCCGATGCATTCCCTCCCCCGGTTTTTAGCAGCCAGGGAATGGTGGCCTGGGTGCCGACCATTGAATTCTCCGTCAACATTCGAAATATTCCTGCAACACCCTGGCTGAAATGCATTTTTCGAACCCATTTTATCAATAACGGAATTTTAGAAGAAAACGGTGAACTCTGGGATGAAAACGATGAACTGATTGCTGTTTCCAGACAAATCGCACAGTTCAGAAAAAAATAAAATACATAAATTCAAACGATTAGAGCATATACGAAGTAATTTTTTAATCAATATAAACCCTTATAAGGAGAAGTAACAATGGCAGGCAAACAATGGGGCAACCCGCCGGAAATGCAGATTGATCCGGCAAAAACATACAAAATAATTATGGACACCACCAAAGGGGAAATCGAACTGGAGCTTTATCCGGAACACGCGCCGATAACCGTTAACAATTTTGTTTTTCTGACCAAAGAAGGGTATTATGACGGACTCTCATTTCACCGGGTCATTAATGATTTTATGGTCCAGGGTGGCGACCCGACGGGCAGCGGAAGCGGCGGGCCCGGCTACCGTTTTGAAGATGAATTTGCCGGCAATCCCCTGACCCATGAAAGATGTGTTATTTCCATGGCCAATGCCGGTCCGGGAACCAACGGCAGCCAGTTTTTTATCACCCACTCCCCGCAGCCCCATTTAAACGGCAAACACACTGTGTTCGGAAAAGTCATCAATGGACAAGATGTGGTGGATGCCATCCGGCAAGGTGACAAGATGAACACGGTCACTGCTGAAGAAAAATAATTTTTTTTTAAAAGAGAACGCATCAATGGGGAAGCGGATCATACAAGCCAACGATCCCTTCCCTTTTTTATTCTTTCAAACAGCATACCGATACTTATGTAACTATTGAATCTAAAATAGAATCTCGCAGCGCAGTATTTGACGCAGTAGCAGGCTGCTGAAAAACTATTGCGCTTGATAATACGGCGTTAAAATTCGACTCAAAATGCTCATTTATAGGGATAAACTCCGCTATTTCGTCGAATTTTGCCTGGCCTTGTCTTCTCTGCGCTCATAACGTTTTTCAACAACCTGGTAGATGTGGTGAAATTGAAAATCTTGATCAACTGACAAAGGGACGGCGGAGCACCGTATCTTTCTTCCACCGTTCATCATTCTTTTCCGGATACGCAATATTATAATGCAATCCCCGGCTTTCCTTGCGATGCGTCGCGCACCGGATAATCAATTCTGCCACGGTGGCAATATTTCTCAGCTCAATAAGATCTGGCGTAATCTTAAAATCCCAGTAATATTCATTGATTTCAGCCTGAATCATGTCAATTCGACGTTTGGCTCTTTCCAGGCGTTTGCCTGATCGCACAATACCCACATAATTCCACATCAGCCGACGCACCGCATTCCAGGAATGGGTCACCATGATGACTTCATCACTGTCAATGGCGCCTAAATCATCCCATGCCGGCAGTTGAGGGGAATCTTCAAAGGCAAAATTTTTGGCATCTTCAATGGCCTGCTTAGCTGCATTATGGGCATAAACCAGAGCTTCGAGAAGAGAGTTGCTGGCCAGGCGGTTGGCCCCGTGAAGCCCGGTGCAGGCGGTTTCACCGACCGCAAACAATCGTTGAATATTGGTTCTTCCACAGAGATCCGTGGCCACCCCGCCGCACATATAGTGGGCTGCGGGAACCACCGGTATGGGATCTTTGGTCATATCAATCCCAAATGTCAGGCATTTTGCATACAGGTTGGGAAACCGGGTTTTAATGTGTTCCGCGTCTTTATGCGTGATATCAAGAAAGACGGAATCGTCGCCTCTTTTTTTCAGCTCTGAATCAATGGCCCGGGCAACCACATCCCGGCAGGCCAGTTCCTTTAACGGAGAATAATCTTCCATAAACCGTTCGCCTGCCGCATTGATCAATATGCCGCCATCACCGCGAACCGCTTCTGAAATAAGGAAATTTTTAGCATCCGGGTGATACAGGCAGGTAGGATGAAACTGTACAAATTCCAGGTTGGCAACTGTGGCGCCTGTTCGGTAGGCCATGGCAATGCCGTCTCCGGTGGCAATGTCCGGATTACTTGTATAGGTATATATTTTCCCGGCTCCTCCGGTAGCAAGCAGGATCGTTCGGGCGCAGAATGTATGGATCTCACTGGTATTCCGGTCCAGAACATACGCACCGTAGCAGTAATCTTCATGGTTGGTGACGGTCATCCCCCGCTGCAGGCGCGTGGACTTGGTGATCAGGTCAATGGCGATATGATCCTCAAACACGGTGATGTTTTTATGGTTCATCACCTGATCGACCAACGCCTCTTCCACTGCAAGACCGGTCAAGTCATCCGCATGGACAATGCGGTTATGGGAATGGCCGCCCTCCCGGCAGAGATCCAGATGCAGATCCAATGGCCCGTCACAGGCGTTTTTGTTTCGATTAAATTTGACGCCGAGGTCAATCAGTTCCTGTATCCGTTCCGGCGCGTCTTTTACGACCATTTCCACGACTTTTTCGTTGCAAATACCGTCACCGGATGCATGCGTGTCAGCAATGTGCGCGTCAAAAGTGTCGGTTTTAGCAATAACCGCTGCAATCCCTCCCTGGGCATTGGCCGTGTTACTTTCTGCAATGTTGCGCTTGGTAATGATGGTGACGTTGCCATAATCCGCCACTTTTAAGGCAAACAGCAGACCGGCAACACCGCTTCCGATAACTAAAAAATCTGAATTGTATTCCATTTTATTATTCTACGTTTGAGGTTATAAGAGAGAAGACCGCTTTCGTTTTGACCGGAAGCCCAGAAAAAAACCAACAAGAAGGATTCCGGCTCCTGTCAGAGACCATTTGAGTGCCATGGCAATATACTGATCATCCACTTTTCCCTCTAAAGACTTTAATTTTAGATCCTTTTCAGTCATTTCTTTTGCGATCTTATCGTATTTTTTTTTTAAGGTAAGGTATTCTTTGGAATCGGCCTGCAACGCATTGAATGCTTTTTCCGCATTTCCCAGCTTGATGTTGTTTTCATTCAAGCGGGTTGTCAGGTTGATATTTTCTTCTTTTAATTTGTTGTTTTCAAGTATTGCGACTTCTACCTGTTCCTGCAAATTTTCCATTTGAATGTTTAAATCTTCGATTTTGATATTCGCAGGCTTTTGGATGGTCAGATACTTGGAAGCGACCCAGCCCTCGTTGCCGTTCATTGTGCCGACTTTAGTCCATTCATTGACAGTTGATATCACCGTCACTTTCTCGCCGGAATCCAGTGTTTGAATGACCCTATATTTTACCCCTTTGCCGGATCGGAGATTCAGCTTGGTAATATCTCCGACATACATATCTTTTGCAAGGCAGGCGGTTGTATAACTGATGGATAATATAAAAGCGATCAGCAAAATCGCTAAAAATCTTTTCATGAAAAAACTCCGCTTGAAATTGAATTTTCAGGGTGTGCCGTTTATGTGTTGAGATTACAACTATCTAAAATAATAAGAATAAATTAAATTAAAGTAAATTAAAACCATATATTAAATATTTGTGACATTCAAGATTAAAATATGATTAAAGACTTATTGAATAAAGGCGGTCGGCTAGTCCGGAACATCTTAATTGCGGTTTATTGTTTTTTACGGCAATGGCCAGGGCTTTTTTTGTGCCCACCAGCACCACATATTTTTTTGCACGCGTGATTCCGGTATACAGGAGGTTTCTCTGGAGCATGATGTAATGCTGAGTGATCATCGGCAGCACGACCGCAGGGTATTCCGACCCCTGGGATTTATGAACGGATATGGCATAGCCAAGGGCCAGTTCATCCATTTCTTCCAGGCTGTACTCAACATTTCTCCCGTAAAAATCAACACACAGCAGGTCGTCGGATTTGTCCATGCGGGTGATGGTGCCGCTATCCCCGTTAAAAACATCTTTTTGATAATTGTTTTTCAGATGCATGACTTTGTCACCGATTTTAAACCGGTTGTTCCCGGAAGAAAGTGTGCCCGGGTTTTTATTTAACGCTGACTGAAGCTGTCGGTTTAAATTCATAGTCCCGGCTACGCCTTTGTGCATGGGGGTCAGGACCTGGATGTCGTTTACCGGATTTAAACCAAACAGTTCCGGCAGTTTTTTTGAACACAGATCAACGATAGCGGATACAACGTCTTCCGGCGTGTGCTGCTCGATAAAGAAAAATTCCGCATCATTGTCAAAGGGCTCATTCATTTTATTTATATGCGGGAACTCCCCATTGCGTATATGATGTGCGTTCACAATAATCGGGCTTTGCTCGGCCTGTCGGAAAATCGTTTTTAAATAAAAGGAAGGAATCTTTTCAGAAGCGATCATATCGGAAAGCATGTTTCCGGGACCCACCGGGGGAAGTTGATGGGCATCACCGACCATAATGACCGTTGCATTAAAGGCAATGGCATTTAAGAGGTGGTGCATTAAAATGGTATCCACCATGGATACTTCATCTATGATAATAATATCCGCGTCAATGGGATCATCCTGGCCTTTTCCAAAGAGCTGATCTTCAAAATTGTATTCCAAAAGCTTATGAATGGTATGCGCTTTGAGGCCGGTGACTTCAGACAGTCTTCGGGCTGCCCGGCCGGTGGGTGCTGCCAGGCATACGCGCCGGCCAAGGATCCGGTTCATCTCTGTAATTGATTTGATCAGGGTGGTTTTTCCGGTTCCGGGCCCGCCGGTAATGATGCTGATCCGATGATTTATGATGTCTTCAAGAACTGTTTGCTGCTCCGGTGACAGCGAGATGATGAGTTTATTCTCTACTTCGTTCAATATGTTTTTTATTGGTGTCGGCAATGGCATGACCGGAACGGATAGCAGCGCAAGAATTCGATTGGCAATGGCATATTCCGCCTGCCACATATGTTTTAAGTAAATCGCCCGGCCGTCAGACGTTTCTGATAAAGATTCAATCGCTATATCGCCGGAGTTTGAAAGATCTTCAAGGCTTTCTCCGGCTGTTTGGGGATCGATTTTATAATGATCGCTGATTTGTTCTAAAAGATCTTTTTCACGCACATAAGCATGACCGTCTCTGGTTGCTTCACGGAGTATGTGCAAAATACAGGCCTGGGCGCGATCATAGGGGTTGCTTTCAATGCCGGTATTGATCGCAATTTTATCGGCTATTGGAAAACCAATTCCGGGAATGTCGTTTGCCAGTTTGTAAGGGTCCTGACGGATAATATCGAGCGCTTTATTCCCGTATGTTTTATAAATTTTTCCGCTGTAAACGGTTTTAACGCCGTTTTTCTGCAGAAATTTCATAATGGATGTCAGGCAATGATGGGATTGCCATTGGGAATGGATCAGGGCTGCTTTTTTTTTGCCGATTCCGTCAACTTGCGTTAATTGATCAGGATTTTCTTCTATGATGGTAAGGGCTTGTTCTCCAAACCGGGCAATTATTTTTTCGGATGTGGCGGGTCCGATACCGCTTAGAATTCCGGATCTCAGATAGTTGCGTATGCCGTCAATGGTTGCGGGAAGAAGAATTTCAGCGGTTTCAAATTTGAACTGCTGGCCATA
>JAQIBZ010000346.1 GCA_027858815.1 Desulfobacteraceae bacterium | reverse complement strand
ATTTATGACGGGATCATAGTTAAAAAAAATTTTTTATTCAGCCCGGATTCTAATCGTTTTTTTTATGTAGCATACAAAAATAAAGCCTGTGTTGCCGTCATTGACAGCAAGGAAGAGTCCTCGTCTTATAAATTAATAGAAAATGCCATATTCAGCCCGGATTCTAATCATTATGCATACAAAGCCCGGGTAGAAAGAAGAGGAATCAAAGAAACGTGGCAGGTAGTCCAGGACGGTAATCCGCAAACAATATATGACAAGATTTTTGATATTGTTTTCAGTTCGGACTCACAGCACTTGGCCTATGCGGCTGTTAAGGACCAGAAAATGGTTATGGTGGTTGACGGCGAAGAAATCAATAAAAGTGACATTATCGGAATGCCTGTTTTCTCTTTGGATTCCAAAATATTCGCATATGCTTGTGCAAAAAATGATTCTTGGTTCATTATTGTGAACGATGAGAAAAGCCCTTCGTTTGATCAGGTGTATAAATTCATTTTCAGTCTTGACTCAAAAAGGTATAGTTTCATCGCCAAAGACGGGAGTGAATGGTTTTGTAACGTGGATGGTCAAAACGGTCCCGGGTTTGATAAAAGTATAGATGCATTCAAATTCAGTTCTGATTCATCCAGATTTGCATATGTTGGTATTAATTCCGAAGGGAGCCGAGTGATTACTGAAGCCGGTCCTCTTTCCGAAACCTATTTCTCCGTAGGGGAACCTTACTTCAGCCCGGATAACCGTCATTTCGTTTTTCGCGCAAAAAAAGATAAAAGCAGCAAATGGCTTATCATTATAGACGGGAAAAAGAAGTATAAGCCCTATCACGCCATCGGCAAGTACTATTTTTCGCCGGATTCCAGGCACATTGCAGCCCCTGTATTTCATAATATCAACCAAACTTTCATGATGGTTGACGGAAATGAACAATGTGCGGACACCAAGTTTAAAATTCTGGATACCCCGTATTTCAGCCCGGATGGAAACTATGTTGTATATTATGGCATGAAGGATGATAAGGATTGGCATTTAATTGTAAATGGAGTTGTTCTTCCCAATACGTATGGCGGTTTTTTCAAAGGCACCCCAATTATTTTTGACACGTCATCCAGTTTTCATACCTTGTCTCTCACTGAACCCGGGCCTGAATTCATTTCAATAGACGTTGACATTCCAAAAAGCTTTCCTCCGCTTGAGTCAGGATTTTAATCATTATGAAAATCAAATTCATTTTTTTAATATGGGTATCTTTATTAATCTTTAAAACCCCGGCTTCTTCCGCAGAAACCGAATCAACCGCTTCGTTTGCCGGACAGTGGCCTTATCATCCAAGTAAGGCGATTGCCATTGATTCATTACGAAATATTATATTTCTTGGTGATGGAGACACTGTTGATATTATAGACATGGATTTAAATTTAATTACAAATTTTATTGCAACCGAATCCAGCCAGATTGGCGGTCTCTATTATTCTGCAACGGATAATTTACTTTATATTGCCTGCCGATCAGATGGACTCAAAATATACGACATCACTGATCCAGAGAGTCCATCTCTGGTTAATTCCTATACTCCGGATTCACTTGAAACAGTTAATGTTTTTATTGATGGTTCAAAAGCATATCTTTCAAGCGGTATTGACGGAATGATTATTCTTGATATTACTGATATACAAAACCCTTCTATGCTTTCTCAATCATGGCTTCCCGGTGGGTTTGGCATTTCATACGCCATTGATATCTTTGCATCCGGCAACTATGCGTTTATAGCGGATCTTTATAATGGCCTTCACATAGTTGATGTCAGTAATCCCAATGAACCGGATTATAAAAAGGGGATTGCCCTTCCCGGGGCAACAGATATTGATATATCAGATACTTATCTTTATATAACACTTCAAAGCAGTGGGATGGCAATTCTGGATATAGCTGCTCCTGAAGACACATTTGTAACGAGTGTTTTCGCAGCTGAAGGCGTTGCAACTTCAGTCCGGGTGGAGGGTGCTTTCGCCTTTATTTCTTATAATTCTGTTGGAATTAGGGCTCTTAACATTACAAATAAGACGGAACCATTTCATGATTCAACATGGATTTATGATGCAACGGGCGGAACAAGTCTGGGTCTGATTCAAGGTGAAAGCTTTTTATTTTGTGCAAACGATCAATTTGGATTACAAAAAATTGACATTACAGACAAATCAAACATGCAGCCTTTGGCATCATATGATACGCCTGCAGATGCGATTGCAATTGATATTTCAGGCAGCTATATTTATTCGATTGATAACAATATTGATGATTTACCGGAAAAGGAAGGTCTCAGAATTCACCAGATCTCAACCTCCAACGGGTCTGCCTCTTTCTCTTACAAAGGTTTTTGCGCAACCCCCGGAACTGCAAACGACATTGCCGTTCTTGGGGCTTTCTCTTATGTGGCTGATGGACTGCAAGGGTTACAAATATTAAGCACTTCAGACAAAACCAACCCTGAAATAATTGGGAATTTTAATACATCCGGCAATTCATGCGGAGTATTTATTGCCGGTAATTATGCCTATGTGGCTGACGGGGATCAGGGCATTGCCATTATTGATGTTACGGACAAAACCGCTCCAATACTTAAAGCGACTTTAGATACTGATGGTATTGCCCAAAAAATTTTTGTGTCTGGAGATTATGCTTACGTTGCCTCCGATGACCAAGGACTCAATATCATAAATATTGTTGATAAAGCGGCCCCTTTCGTTACCGGAATCATTGATACACCAGGAACCGCAAGCGGCATATGTGCCAAAGACAATTATGCCTATGTGGCTGACGGAGAAAAAGGCATTTCTATAATCGATATTGCTGATAAAACCACCCCAATCCTTACAGGTACGTTAGATACCGATGGCTTTGCCGCAAACATCTCAGTTTCGACAAATTATGTTTATGTTGCTGATGGTATCAATGGCCTTTGCACCATCGATGCGTCAAATCCTTCCCAACCAATTTCAATAAATGAGTGGTCTTATAACTCACTTGGGATTAGCACAGATGTCTTTAGCGGTTTTTCCAATGATGAGGAAGAGCTATATACATTTCTTGCAGACGGTTCAGCTGGCATTATCGCAGTTAACTTAAGTATCGATAATGATGTAGACAGCGATGATTCCTCAGAGGGCAGCAGCAACGGCGGATGTTTCATTCATACAATAAAATGAAGGCAGAAGAATACAAAGACCGGATCTGCTAGTAGAGAGAAATACGGACTTTGGGATAGATCTTTCTTACCAGTTTTTCTCACTATAATCGTCCAATAACTTTTCATGTTTGACCGCTTGAAATCGTCTATTGGAAAAATGCCTCGCCAAGTCCTTGATAAACGTCCAGCAGAATAATCAATATTTTGTAAATTCGAGAATCTAAAATGTTTGAAGTTAATGGATTAGACAAATGATAAAAAACAACCGAATCCGAAGCATTCTTATCCTTTTAGCAACAGCCATTATCTTGGCAGGGTGTTCAGACAAAGATGAAAAGATGGCGTATTATGACAAGGCAAAAAATTGTTACAACAATAATGAATTTCTTTGCGCTAAGATCGCTCTTGAAAAGGCCGTTGAGATTGATCCTGAATTTGCCGGAGCCTATGCCAATCTTGGTGAAGTGTATCTCAAACTTGGGAAAGTTTCCGAATCATTAAACGCCTATATTAAAGCGGCTGAGCTTGCGCCTGATCAACCGGAAGTACAAATAAAACTGGCTACTTTATATATGCTCAACAGAAAAACAGTCAGAGCAAAAAAAATATTAGAAAAAATTTTAGATAATAATCCGGACAACATGACCGCCAACTATCTTCTGGCCGAATTCTTTGAGATGGAAAAAGATTTTGACCGCTCGGCCCAATTATTTAAAACCATTATCAATAAAGATCACAGCCAAATCCGGGCTTACCTGAGTCTCGCAGCGCTTCTCATAAAAAAAGGAAGATATGACGAAGCGGAAATATCTCTCAAATCGGCTCAAACTAACATTCCTTCTTCATTGCATACGATTATCGCGATCTTTGATTTATAGGCTAACCAGCATAAATATTCCCAGGCAGAACTCCTTTTGCAAAATGCCGTTTTAGCGAACCCGGATAAAAGAGAATTGCATCTTCTGCTTGGAAATCTGTATTTCAGCATGGCAAACTGGGAACAATCAGAGACGGAATATCTAAAAGCCGTTCAATTAAGTCCGAAAAATCCTGAATCATATATTCTTGCTGCAAATTTTTACAATTCAATACACCGCCCAAAACAGGCGCTGGCAATGTATCAAAAAGCGCTCACCATTCAACCGGACAATCTTGGTATTTTACTGCATCTTGCCCGATTCCATTTAACCAACCAGGCTATCAGGGATTCGGAAAAATACACGGAAAAAATATTACAGCAAAATCCTGATTATCTGCCCGCAAAAATAATTAAAGGTGAAACCTTTATCGCAAAATATGAGTGGGACGAAGCCATTGCCTATATTTCCGGTTTAATCCGGAAAAACCCGGAAGCGCACCAATTGTATTATTTAAAAGGGATATCGCATTTAAAGAAAAATGAATCCGATTTGGCAAAAATCGAATTCGGAAAGATCCCGACAACCAGTCAGGAATATATTAACTCAAAGCTGATGCTCGCCGGAATATTTATTTCTGAAAACAGCTTTTTGCAGGCAAAGGAATCAGCTGAGGCGATTCTCAAGTTGGCACCGGACAATTATCAGGCAATAAAACTGTTGGGCAATCTTTACATGCAGGAAAACCAGTTCGATCGTGCAAAAAATTATTTTTCAACATTAATCGAACTGGCTCCTCAAAATCCTGATGGTTTTTTCCTGCTCGGGTTAGTCAACAAACGACAACAAAAATATGAGGCGGCAGTGGCCAATTTTGAGGCGGCTCTGGCAAAAGGCCATTCGAATATCAACGTTTTCGTAAATCTTGTTTCTACATTGCTTGAAAACAATATGATTGATGATGCCATTGATAGATGTGATGAAAATCTTCAGAAAATAAAAAACCAACCCTATTCACAGGCTGTCATTTATGATTTAAAAGGAAAATTATATTTAGCACAAAATCATATCACCTTAGCAGAAAAATCGTTTAAGTCTGCCATTATATCAAATCCAAATTACTTACCGCCCTATTATTCACTGGCAAAGATATACTTTTCAGAAGGCCGGGAAGACAAAGCCATACGACAATATGAAAATGCCATCGGGAGTAATGCCGGAACCCGGCAGGAAATGCCGAATATGATGCTTGGCATCATTTTTTCCATAAAAAAACAATGGGATCTTGCTGAACTCCATTACCGGAAAGCGTTAAAAATCAATCCGGACTTTGTGCCCGCAGCCAACAATCTTGCCTATCTGCTCGCGGATCAGGATAAAAATCTGGATGAAGCGTTAAGACTCGCCCAGAAAGCCAAAAAAATCCTGCCGGATGACCCAAGGATTCAGGACACTCTGGGATGGATTTACGTTAAACTAGGCTTCTATGAACAAGCCATACATGCTTTTTCCGATAGCATCAGACATCTTCCTGACAATGCAACACTGCATTATCACCTTGGAATGGCGTATTACAAAAAAGGCGAAGCCCGTCAGGCAAAAGCGGCCCTGGAGCAAGCCTTAAAACTAAACAAT
>JAQIBZ010000334.1 GCA_027858815.1 Desulfobacteraceae bacterium | reverse complement strand
ATTGAAATTAGGCAAGCACAACATATAGTGATTTAACTCATCTTGATTTTCTGGCATTTCTAAATATCAGGAAAATTCAGCCCGCTGTTTTGGGTTCGTCAACGACCGTAGACTATTCAAGCTTTTCATCGGTTTAATCGAATCCAAAATTTGGACTTCCAAATAAACATACTCATAACATCTTGAAATAATGGACATGTTTATTTTCTGCTACAGTGGTGACTCGTCACCATGAAAAGCTTTTTACGACGCCATCAACGGTTAGCTTTTTTGATCCCTAATGTATCCATGGCAATAATCATTTTACAGATGTTCGCTGATCCTTCCACAATCGTGTAAGTGGGGGCGTCTCTGTAAAGCCGGGCCACCGGATATTCTTCTGAGTATCCGTAGGCCCCCAGGATCCGCATGGCGTTATTGGCACATCTGCTGGCGGTAGCGCCGGCAAAGTATTTGGCCTGTGCCACATCCAGGCCGTTGTTTAAATTCCCCTGATCTTTTTTCCAGGCCGCTTTGTACACCAGCAGCCGTGCGGCTTCAATGTCTGTTGCCATCTGCGCGATCAGGTCCTGGTTCATCTGATAACTGCCGATTGATTTTTTGAATTGTTTGCGCTCATTACAGTATTTAACGGATGCATCCAGCAGGGCATGGGCAACACCCACTGCCCCGGCAGCCGCAGAAATCCGGGTCTGGTTTAATGATGAAAACACGATTTTGGCTCCGTCTCCGGGATTGCCTAAAATATTTTCTTTGGGAATCCGGGCATTATCCAGAAACAGTTCACCGGTGGGAGATGAATGGGACCCCATTTTTTCCAGCCGGGAGGTCTTGATGCCGTGGACGTTTTTCGGTTCAATAACAAAAGCAGACAGCCCTTTTGATCCTTTGTCTTTATCGGTATATGCATAGTAAATCAGCACATCGGCAATGTCCGCATTGGATATCCAGGTTTTGGATCCATTAATCAGCCAGTGATCTCCCATATCCTTTGCTTCTGAGGCAATGGCCATAACATCTGATCCGGCATCCGGTTCGGTAATGGCAAAACCGCCCAGATATTCAGCGCGAACCAGTTTTTCAATGTATTTTTTGCGCAGATCTTCTTTGCCATATTTGTAAATAGTATAAGCTGATCCGATACACTGCATGTTTACCTGAACCCGCAGAGAGCTGGATATTTTAGCGATTTCCTCGGTAATGATGACCGCTGAAATCCAGTCCAGATCCTCTCCACCGTATTTTTCCGGAATGCACATGCCGAAAAAACCCAGCTCACCCATGGGTTTGATCACTTCCTCATAGGGAAAGTAATGGTCCGCATCCCACCGGGCAACATTGGGTGCGATCTGTTTTACGGCAAATTCCCGCACTGCTTTTTGCAGCATCAGGTGTTCTTTTGAAAGGTTGAAGTCCATTTGGATTATCCTTTTAAAATTTAATTTTCTGGATATATACTTCGATTAAGTTGAGCTGAAAAATTTCACTTTGCTAAAAATGTATGGTGCATTCCATGCACCATAACAAAGCGGCGAATTTTCACTTTGGCCCCCTGTTTTGCCAGCATTTCACAAATCTCCTTGCCGATTCCCCGGGCACCGCCAGTCATTATCGCTACTTTTCCGGTTAACTCAAACATGGATTTTCCTCCAATTATAAATAACATTTTAAACAGATCGTTTAAAAACAAGCAGTTGGCTTCAAGGCAAGGCGCAAGCTGACGCAAAAACGGAGCATACGAATGTATGTGAGTATTTTAAGGAAGCTTGCAACGCCGTATTGAAGTCAAATGCGATGTTTTTTAATGATCTGTCATGAGGTTTTGCCAGATCGTGGACACCCCTTGCCCCCTTCCCACACACAGAGTGGTCAGTCCGTATTTTGCCGACGGATTTTCCTCAAACAATCCGTTTAAAAATGCCACCAGCCTCGGTCCGGAGGCCGCCAGCGGGTGCCCGTATGCCAGTGCGCCGCCCCAGGGATTCACTTTCGGATCATTCCATTCAAGACCGAGCCGGTCCAGGCAATAAAGCACTTGGACAGCAAATGCCTCGTTAATTTCGACAAAATCCATGTCATTCATGGTCAGTCCGGCCATTTTCAGTACTTTTTTTGTTGACGGCACAGGCGCGGTTCCCATGATTTTCGGATCCACACCGGCCACGGCCGAAGCCACCCACCGCATCTTTGGTTTTAACCCCAGTTTCTCGGCTTTGGCTCGGCTCATCATCAGCATTGCGCAGGCACCATCGTTTAATCCGGAGGCATTTCCCGCAGTCACCCGGCCGTTTTCCCGGAATACCGATTTTAAGGCCGCCAATTTTTTTGTTGTAGTGTCCGGTCTCGGGTGCTGATCCGTATCGGCAATGATGGGGGTACCGTCCGCCAGTTGGGTTTCAATGGGGATGATCATGTCTTTGAATTTGCCGGATGTCATTGCCGCTTCTGCCTTTCTCTGGGATTCGGCAGCATAGGCGTCAGCCATTTCACGGGTAAATTCCGGAAATTGGTCGTGAATGTTTTCTGCGGTTTGTCCCATGACCAGGGCAGATGCGCCGCCCATGACTTCTTCAGCCCGGGGGTGGTGATCGCGCATAAACCCCATGGGGATGTGTCCCAGATGTTCCACTCCGCCGGCAATCAGGCAGTCGGCCATTCCGGCGGCAATCGTGGTGGCGGCAAATCCGATGGCTGTCAGGCCGCTGGCGCACATCCGGTCAATAGAGCATCCCGGAATTTCCCATCCCCAGTCCGCCAGCATAGTGATCATTCGGCCCAGCGTACTGGCCTGTTCTTTTACCTGGTTGGTCACACCCCATATGCTGTCTTCGATCATGTTCGGCGAAACCTTCGGGTTCCTTTCAATCAGGGCCTTGAGCAAGGGAACAGCCAGGTCTTCGGCCCGGGTGTTCCAGAAAAATCCTTTTTCGCCGGCCCGTCCAAAAGCGGTACGGACCGCATCGACTAAAACCACTTCATTTTTCATAATCATACCAGCCTTTGCCGGTCTTTCGGCCCAGATGACCGGCTTTTACCTTGCGTCTGAGAAGAAGCGGGGGGTACCAGCGCGGATCGCCGGTTTCCTGATACATGGCCATTAGCGCACCATAGGTGACATCCAGCCCCACCATGTCGCCGGTTTCAAAAATCCCCATTTTGCGGCCGGACGCCAGTTTTAAGCCTTTATCAATATCTTCGACGGATGCCACGCCTTCTTCCACCAGGCGCATGGCCTCCATGGAAGCAGGCATATTGATCCGGTTGATCACAAAACCGGCTACATCCCGGTTGACCATAATGGGTGTTTTGCCGATTTGTTCCACAAATGATTTTCCAATTTGCGCAGTGGCATCTGCCGTCAGCATACCCTTGATGACTTCAACCGCCATCATCATAGGCACCGGGCTGAAAAAATGAAGCCCCAGAACTTTTTCCGGCCGGCCGGTGGCGGCTGCCAGTTCTGTGATGGGGATGGCAGAGGTATTGCTGGCAATCAAGGTACCCGGCCCGCAGTTTTTATCGAGTGTTTTAAAGATGTCGCGTTTGATGTCGATATCTTCAAACACCGCTTCAATGGCCAGATTTGGATCAAGGCCGGGTTTAATGGCTTGAATAAAGGAAATTCGGTTTAGAATGGTGTCTTTATCTTCGGTTAATTTTCCTTTTTCCACAAATTTACCTACTGACCAAATAATATTTTTTTTGGATTTTTCAAGAGATGCCGCAGAAACGTCGTGCAGCATGACTTGAATGCCTGCCTGAGCACAAACCTGGGCAATACCGCTGCCCATCAGACCGGAACCGATGATTAAAACGGATTTGATTGACATGATAGTTTCCTTTCTATCTATACTCTTCTCTATAAACGCATTCTTTCCTTTCAGTGGCTCTTCGGTATCGTAAAACATGCTCAACCCGCCGACACCCAGGTTGGTCAAGCCGACAACCCCGTCGGTTTCCGCGTGGAATGCATATTTGCGCATTTTTAAGGCAGTCGGGCTTTTTTCCAGCAGATCGGCACATCATTGATCCACTTCTTCATTTATTGTTTAATTAATCGATCGTTTACAAAGGCTTCAAGTTCAGTGCGGTGATCATTTAAAATCTGCTGATAAATCTTTTCATCAAAAAACTGTTTCACTGTGGGCAGGGAAATGATCAGGTAACGATGAGCGCCAAGTAATTGAAGAATAAAAATTTCAGGATTTACCGGTCTGAAAAGACCTTTGGTCTGGCCGGACCTGACAATGCCGGTTAATTCTTTGTAATAGTCTACAAAAAACCATTTTTTGGCTTTTTCGGCACGCTTGGGGTTGTCCAACAGTTCACGCAGAAGAATACTTACCCGGTTGGGTTTTTTTTCCGAGTTATCGCAAAGCAACTTTACAAAAGTAAAAATTTGTTCTTTTTCATCTGAAAACTGCTCACGGATTTTTATGACTTCCAGTGTCATGTCATTTGCAAGTTTCTTTAACACGGCACCGTAGAGCTTTTCTTTGGTATGAAAATGGTGAAGCAGAGAAGACTTGGCAATGGGAATGCCTTCTGCCAGATCCCGGATGCTGGTGCCGTAAAAACCTTTTTCTGCAAACAGGGATTCGGCGATGTCGATTAATTTATCAGCAGTGGCAATTGTTCTTTTTGGTTTCATCTTGTTTTCCGGGTTGGGTGATTTCTGTTCATATGAGAGTCGGGTTTGAAATTATGAATAAGCCTACCGACCGATCGGTAGGCTGTCAAGTTCTTTTGTATTAAAAAAATAAAAACCATACCCAAAGAGCATGGTTTTAGATTTGTAGTGCATAAATCGGATAAGGAAAGTCCGTGTACATCGTTAGGGCCGTGGAAAAATTTTCAAACCCCTTTGACACTTTATCAATATCAAAATTATATCAGTTCAGCATCCGTCATGACTTCCAGCATTGCCGGACCGTCATGTGCCAGAATTTGTTTGATGCCGTCATCGAGTTGAGAACTGTCCTGTACCCGGATTCCCAAAGCACCGCAGTTTTCTGCGTATTTTGAAAAGTCCGGGTTATGCAGGGATGTGGACCAGACCTGTTTTCCTTCATTGCGCTGTTCTTTGCTGATTTTCCCCAGTTCGAAATTATTTAATAAAATATGTTTAATAGGGATATTGTATTTCACCGCTGTCGTCATTTCACCCATATACTGGCCGAATCCGCCGTCTCCGGTAACAGCAATGATCGGCCGGTCAGGGGCTGCCGTCCACGCTCCGATGGCGGCCGGATAGCCGTAGCCGATGGACCCCAGATAGCCGGACATGAGTATGGATTGGGCGTGTGATTCAAAATACCGGCCAAACGAATAGGTGTTGTTTCCCACATCAACAGCAATGACGGCGTTTTCCGGGATCTGGCGGGTCATTGCGGCAAATACGGCAGCAGAATTAATGCCGTTGCCGTTGTCTTGTGTTTCTATTTTTCTTTTTTTTCCCCGCCATGTCTTCCACTGGGAAGCGATTTCATCCGTCCGGTCGGTTTTTGGTTCGTCATTTAATATCCGGCGCATCAAGACATCAACGGTTGTTGCAATCTCTCCCCACACAGGAACGGTCACGGGGTGGAATTTTCCGAGAATCATGGGGTCGTAGTCCACCTGGATGGTGGGTTTGTTTTTGATAATACCGGTATGTTTGGAAAAAGAGGCGCCAAATACAATAATTAAATCCGAATCACTCATAAAATGAGCCGAAACCGGTGTGCCGCTTAACCCCAAAACTCCGCAGGCAAGCGGATGCGTGTCAGCTATCTGGCCTTTGCCTTTGAACGTTGTGATCACCGGCAGATTCATGTGTTCTGCAAATCGCATAATCTGCTTCATGCAAAACCGGGCACCGTGACCCACAATAATTACCGGTCGCTTTGCATTGTGTATCTGCTCTGTTGCCTGTTCAACAGCATCTTCCGGTGGGCTGATGCCCAGAGAGGGAAGCCGGCCTTGGGGGGTAGCCGCTTTGGCATCTTTGTCTGCCAAAATATCCTGTACCTGATTGGGAAAAATCAGATGAGACACATTACGATTTAATTTTGCGTGTTTTAGCGCAAGGCTCATGAGTTCTGAATGATGGCTGTTTTCCAGAACCGTCTGGCTCCACCCGGAAACGGTTTCAAACGCTGCTGCAAGATCAACTTCCTGAAATGTCCCGGGGCCGAGGAATTGCAGATCCACCTGTCCGGTTAATGCTAAAACCGGAACACGGTCCAGCTTGGCATCCCACAAACCCGTCAAAAGATTTGTTGCCCCCGGTCCTGCAATGGCAAGGCAGGCCGCCGGCTTACCCGTGAGTTTGCCGTATGCAGATGCTGCAAAAGCAGCAGCGCCTTCATGACGGATGCCGATAAAATTTAAATTGCCTGCCTCGCATTGTTTGCGGATCGCATCGGAAAGTCCGAGGTTGGAATGGCCCACCATGCCGAATACATATTTGACGCCCCAGTTGATCATTGTTTCGATCATCACATCGGAAATGGTCCGTTCCTGTTTTTTTTCTGTTTCAGCGGCTTTAGTTTTTTCATTGTCGGCTGAAGTGCTAACAGCCGGGTCTTGATTTTTTTCAGGTTTTGTAAAAACAGATTTGGGAGAGCCGCATACAGGACACAGCCATTCATCATGAAGATCCTCCCAATTCATATCTTCTTTTTCTTCATCATAAACAAAAAAACAGATCTCACATCGATATTCGGTCATGTTAAATCTCCATATAAATACTGACGGCTTCGTAAAAAGTCCAAATTCTTTGTTGCGCTGCATTCTTCGTTTCTTCAAAGTACGCTAAGTACTAATCATCACTCAGAATTTGCGCGCCTTGAATTTGAACTTTTATACTT
>JAQIBZ010000313.1 GCA_027858815.1 Desulfobacteraceae bacterium | reverse complement strand
GGCAACGTGGTCAGCGGTTGGACCGAACGGCGGGGTGTCCGTTTTATGGAAGTCAAGGCAACGCTAAGTGGTCAGCCCAATGACCCTAAGGCGCTGGAGCTGTTTGAGCAGGGTGCTGGTGAAGAAGAAGGGATGATTAAAGGAATAGGTTATAATTTTAAGCATTTTCCAGCACCGGAAGCCGGTTTAATGGATTATGACCCCCGTTTGGTGAAACAGGAAACCGTGTTTAAGCCAAAAGTTATGGAAATCGGTGAAGCGGAAATCACTTTTAATCACTCGGACTATGATCCCTGGAGTGAGGTGGAAGTGGTGAAGATGCTGGGTGGTATTTATACAAAAGGGGATAATTCCATGTTGGCCGGTAAAGTGGTGGCAGAAGTCGGTTCAATGGAATTTGCGCCGTATGCATTCCTTAAGTGGGATATGGTATAAAAAATTAAGGAGAAAAAATGACTTTTCGGGATATTGATATCAATGTCAGCAAAGAAACCAAATCCATGCTCAAAGAAGTGGAAAAATTCAGCATGGAAGTCATGCGGCCGGCAGGAATTGAGTTGGACAGGCTGAGTGATCCTGCGGATGCAATTAAAAAAGAGTCCGTGTTGTGGGATGTTTTTAAGGGGTTTCGTGAAATGGATTTGCATTTGCTTCAAATCCCAAACCGTTTTGGGGGAATGGCGGATGATCTGGATCCCATGGCTGGTATTTTGATTACCGAACAACTCGGATACGCTGATGCGGGCCTGTGTATCAGCATGGGGGTTTCCAGTATGCCGTTTAATGCGGCAGCACAGTTCCCAATGCCTGATATGCAGCAGCTGGCAAGGGATTTTTGCGCGGATAAATCCGGGGAAATGGTCGGGTGCTGGGCCATTACAGAGCCGAATCATGGCACCGACTGGAGTCTTGGCGGGGACAAGCCAAAGTGCGGTCCATCCGTCACGGCTGTATTAAAAGGTGATGAATATATCGTTAACGGTGAAAAATCCGAATGGGTCTCCAACGGCACCATTGCTACCCACGCGGTGCTTCATGTGAGTCTTTATCCGGAGCGGGGCATGGACGGTCAGGGCCTGGCCATAATTCCTTTGGATTTGCCCGGCATTTCCCGGGGAAAAGCGCTGGATAAAATGGGGCAGCGGTCATTGAACCAGGGATCGATTATTTTTCAGGACGCGCAAATTCCGAAAAAATATATGGTTATCCCCAATCCGGATTTTTTGAAAGCCACAGCCGGCCAAGGGCTGGCCAATGTAAACGGCGGGATGGCGGTTGTGTTCGCCGGTCTGGCAAAAGCCGCCTATGATGAAGCATACCGGTATGCCAGAAAAAGGATTCAGGGCGGTATTCCGATTTTTGGACATAAAAATATTAAACTCAAACTGATGAAAATGTTCATGCAGGTAGAGGCCGCCCGGGCAAATGCCCGGCGCATGGCCATGTTCAACCAGCAAAATCCCATGAATCCGTCCGTGATCCATGCAGTGGCGGCAAAAATTCTTTCCACGGAAACCGCCACCCGGGTGGCCAGTGATGCCATGCAGATATTCGGCGGAAATGGTCTTGCCAAAGAATATCCCATTGAAAAGATTTTCAGAGATGCCCGGGCGTCTATGATTGAAGACGGGGTGAATGATGCCCTGGCCATCAAGGCAGCAGAGTTTATGTGATTTTTATTTTTCCTCCATCAAGGGGCGGGAATTGATTTTGACGATTCGTAAATTTTTTTGCGAGTACGATTCCCGCCCTTTTTTTGTTATAGCAAAATATGATTTCAGTAATTTAACAATCAAGTCGCTGAAGAAGAAAGGGCTTCATATGAAAGAACTCAGAAACAAAGTTGCCGCAATTACGGGAGCTGCTTCCGGTATCGGTCAAATGCTTGCGGTAAATCTTGCTGCCAAAGGGTGCGAGGTCGCTATATCGGATGTTGATATGAGTGGTCTGGAAGAAACTGCGGAAATGGTGGAAAAACAAAAAGGCACAGTCAGCATTCATAAAGTGGATGTCGCTGATCGGAGCCAGGTGGAAAATTATGCGGTTGAGGTTGTAACACAGCATGGCCGGGTAGATATGATTATCAATAATGCTGGGGTTGCCGTGGCCGAAAGTATTGCTGATGTCAAATATGAAGACTTTGAATGGATCATGGGAATTAACTTCTGGGGTGTGGTATATGGCTGCAAGGCGTTTCTTCCATACCTGAAAAAACAACCTGAAAGTCATGTTGTCAACATCTCAAGTGTCAACGGGTTTGTTACTTGGCCTAATAATGGTCCCTATTGTGCGTCCAAATTCGCCGTAAGGGGATTTACGGAAACACTCTGGCAGGAACTTCGCAAAACAAATGTCCGGGTTTCCTGTGTTCATCCGGGCGGAATCAAAACGAACATTGTCCGGAATGCAAGGTTCTACAAGTCGGCCGGCTGTAAAATGTCCCACGCGGAATGTGCAAAAGAATTTGATAAAATAGCCGGCACATCAGCAGGTAAGGCCGCCGATATTATAGTTTCCGGCATCCTTAAAAATAAACGGAGAATACTGGTGGGACCTGATGCATATTTTATTGACGGCTTGACGCGTCTGTTTCCTAAAGGATTTGTTCGTTTTGTCGCAGCCACAGTCGGCCGGAAATAAATGGATTAATTTCCGATAATATCATGTTCTCCCAAAATCTTTCCAATTGGTTTAAATCCTAAAAAAAACTGAGAAAAACTAAAATTTGGTCATGAGCTGTGGTATACTCCAACCTCAGTAAATGTTTGAAATTCTATTTTGAAATATTAAGGAGAATGCAATGGCTTTTGCTTACCAGCAGGAAGATTCCCAGTCCGGACTTTTTTTCAGGCAATCTGAAAATTTTGGTGATGACGTTTTTATGACGGGAAAGTTTAAAAACGGTATGCCGTGTGACAACCGGAGGATCATCACCTGGCGGAAGGCAGCCGAAGAAACCCGCTGCCTGGGTGCCGGATTGATTAGGAAGGGGATTGAAAAAGAGGATCGGATTGGCATTTTTTCTCATAACCGGCCTCGCTGGGTGATTGCCGATCAGGCGATTCAGGGCACAGGAGCCATTGGTGTACCGATCTACCCCACCAGCACGGACCAGCAGTTAATATTTATTTTAAATGATTGCCAGGCAAAGGCTTTGATTGCCGGGGATGCATCGCTTTTGGCGCAGGCGCTTCGGGTCATGGGGAAAGTCCCCTCTCTTGAATTTATTGTATGCCTTTTTCCGCTAACGGATTCTGCGGACAACCGTGTCGTTGATTTTGATGGTTTGCTTAAAGAGGGGGCGGAGTCCTCTTCAGCTATTAAACAGTTTGAAGAACGCAGAAATCAACTGACGCTAATCGATACGGCTGCTATTATTTATACATCCGGTACTACCGGAAACCCGAAAGGGGTTGTTTTAAGCCAGTCCAATTTCAAGTCCCAGACCGATGTGCTGATTAGTACACCGCTTCCGCAGAAAATGCTGGAAAGAAAAATTCGTCTGGAGAGTCTTTGCTTTCTCCCTCTTTGCCATGTCATGGGCAGGACTGCGGATTATTATTTACAGGTGGCCCTGGGTAAAATCATCAATTTTGCCGAAAACATGAAAACCATCCAGAAAGATCTGCTGGAGGTAAGACCGAATGTTCTTTTTTCAGTCCCCCGGCTTTATGAAAAAGTATATGAAGGCGTTAATCAGCACGCACAAAAACTTACCGGATCTGAAAAAAAATGGTTTGACTGGGCAATGAAAGTAGGTGATGAAGCATCGGATTATATGATTGCCGGAGAACCCGTGCCCCCTGCCTTGGGTATAAAGTTCGCGTTTGCAAATCTTTTTGTGTATCACAAAATCAGGCAAATGGTGGGATTTGACCGGCTGGTGCTCGCCGGCAGCGGCGGGGCTGCCCTTTCCAGGGAGATTACCAAATTTTTCCGCAGCATGAATATTACCATCACCGAAGGGTACGGCCTGACGGAAACTTCTTCCGCCATTTCTTCCAATGCGCCGGTATTTACCGAGCCCCTGCCGGATAAATGGATTTATAAAAAAGCCATGGACTGGCTGGTGGATACGATGGTGCTCATGCAGGGAAGCGGCAAAAGTCCGTTTAGCTCATTTACCGGGGCGCTTAAAATGATGGTGGTTTCAAAGAAAATTTCCCCCCGGTTCATCATCAAGCCCGGATTTGTGGGCCGGCCCTGCAAGGATACGGAAATTAGAATCGCAGATGACGGCGAGATTCTTGCAAAAGGTCCCCAGATATTTAGCAGCGATAACGGATATTTTAAGCAGCGAGAGTAGCCAGATGACGTTTTTACTGAAGACGGGTTTTTCAGGACCGGAGATATCGGGGAGATTGACGAAGACGGTTTCCTGAAAATTACAGACCGGAAAAAAGAACTTATTGTCACCTCGGGGGGGAAAAATATTGCCCCCCATCCTATCGAAATGGCGCTTAACCTCAACATGTATATTGATCAGGCGTGTGTTGTCGGTGATGGCCGCAACTATATTACCGCCTTAATTGTCCCGAATTTTGAGCTTCTTGAAAAAATAGCAGAAGAAAAGGGGATTGATTTTAAGGGGGAGGCTGACTTAGTCCGCGATTTTGAAATCATTCGATTTTTCGATGATCAGGTGGCAAAGGTCAACCAAAATCTGGCAAGATATGAGCAGATCAAAAAATACAGCCTTCTCTCACAGCCCTTCAGCGAAGAAACCGGTGAACTGACCCCCACCCAGAAGATGAAAAGACGGGTTGTTTTGGAAAAGTACCAGCCTGAAATCGATACGTTATATCAGGGGGCAGATAGCAAAAAAAAATAAATAAAGGAATATTGATGAAATTTAAGTACTGGATACCGTTTCTTCTTTTTATTATTCCGACGCCCGTCATCACGTATATCCGGTGGTTTAGTCATGTGTGGGAGCCATTTCCCGGGGAGGAGATGGAGGCGATTGTCGGTTTATGCGTGATGTGGTTTTTTGTCGGGGTCACTTATTTCAGCGGTATTTATTCCGCCTGGAATGTTATTGATATGGTTTATTTTGGCTGAAAAGGTCAAACCGCTGACCATGGAATTGTCACATCCGTTGAACACGCTCCTGTAATCATTTTTATAGATAATCACTGGTTTTCCCGCAGCAAATGCAATGGCGGCTTCTGCAACCCCGCCTTCATCCGGCACACGACCGTTCATGTTAAAAACAAAAGCGCTGCACCGTTTCACGACCTGAAATACATCTAATGCAAAAACCGCCCGTTCGACCATATCCCTTGATTTAAAAATATTGATATTAACAGGTGAATTGACGAGTTTTAGAATATAGGCTTCCAGGCCGTCCCGATGCGGCAGAAAAGTCTGGAATCCGGCATTTTCAATGACATTTGAAATTGCAGTCATGGAGCCGATTTCTTCCGGGCAGAACAACGGGCCGGAGCAATATACGATTTTGTTGTTGTTCATTTTGTACTCCTGTTTAAAAGTATTATTTAACCCTATATAAACTTAAGCAAATTTTAAAGAGATCATTATGATATAATCAGATTTATCAATAATGTTACAAAATTGTATTGAATAATGTTTTTTGATTTGTATCAGTTGACACGGCTATCAGATTCTTTTAAATTTAGTCTGACTTAATTTTAGTGGGTTAAGTATTTGTATAGTGTCAACGGATGTAATCGTTAAAATAAAAGAAGTTGAGGAAATTTTATGCCGATGAAAAGAAAACGCGTATCGTCCGGAATCACGGGACTGGATAAGCTCTTAAGTGGTTTATATATTGGTGATAATGTTATCTGGTATGATGATGCAGGCAGCCTGGCCTCTGCATTTTGTATGAAATTTATCAAAGAGTCCCAGAAACAGAAAAAACCCATCGTTTATGTGACTTTTGACCGGTCGCCGAAAAATCTAATTGAAAAGCTCGGTCTGTTAGCTGAAAATCAGCAGCTGACTATTTTAGACTGTTTTACCAACGGTAAAGGGGACAAGGCGGAAGTTTTTAATAAATTTTATGAAAAAGACGGGGCGCAATGGCCCTACCAGGTGATTAAAGTCACCGAACCCTGGAAACCGGAAGCTGTGGGAGATGCAATTTATGGACTGCATGGTACCCTTACCGGTGATGTGCGGTTTGTCATAGAGAGCCTGACCGGGATGCAGGATTTATGGGAAGGAGAGGAACATATTTTGAGATTTTATTCCCGCTCCTGTCCGAAATTATATGAACTGGACACTATCGCATACTGGATCATCGAAAAGGGCGCGCATTCAAATAAATTAAAAGCGCATATCAACCAGATTGCCCAGGTCGCTATTGATCTTTCAATCAAAAGAGGTAAATCCGCCTTAAAAATTTTAAAAGCAGAAAAAAGGACTCCCAAGGCCTTAAATGAAGCCTTCTATTATTTTTCTGACGGTGAGGATATCCTTTTAGAAGGAGATACAAAGGTAAAAGCGCAACATGATCTGGGCGTGCGGATTAAAAAGATTAGAAAAAAACAGGGGATGTCACAAAAAGAATTATCCAAATTGATCGGGGTGACACCGAGCAATATTTCACAAATCGAGAGCAACCTGATTTATCCTTCTTTGCCGGCGCTTTATAAGATTGCAGAGAATCTTTCTGTGGAAGTGAGTTCTTTTTTTCAGGATAAAACCCTGCCCGTCAAAACTATTTTTCCCAAGGGCAAGGGCATAAAGATCAGCATGCCGGATATGCCCAAAGACAGTATCTATGCCCAGCAGCTGACCCCGCCGGACCTGGATGTAAAAGCGGAACCCTATCTTATCCAGATCCTGCCGGAAAAAAAGCTGCCGTCCCATTTCTTTGTTCATAAAGGCGAAGAGCTCGGCTATGTGCTGTCCGGCAAGATAAAAGTCGTCAGCCAGAATGAGACGCATACTTTAGAGGCCGGTGATACCATTTATCTGAAATCGGATATCCCAACCCAATGGGTCAATCCCGGACCGGAGACGGTTAAACTTTTATGGCTTAAGGTTAAATGATGAACCCGGTATTCTTGATGTTCTCGTAAAAAGTAACCAGATGGCTAAGAGAAAAGTTTCACCAATACCATAAAATTTGGCAAGGCGTAGTGATTTTTCAGACAAGAAATGATACATGTAGTATATTGAGTGGCTGAAAAATTGCTACAACGCAGTAGATGGGACTTTTTACGACGCCATCATTCTTGCTTGTTTTAGGATATTTAACTTTCTACCTGACTAAAAGCAAGGTGGAAAAAGAGATATAACCTTGAATCCATGAACGCTTATTTAAGAAATTCAGAATATTTATACTGTGGAATTTAGGTGGCAATCATTGTTTTGGGAATAGTGATGATGATTTTCAGGCCGCCATCCTTTGAATTTTCTGCCCTGATTTCTCCATCATGAAGTTTAATGGCTCTGTATGCAATTGCAAGACCCACACCAGTGCCACCTGTTTTTCTTCCTCTGTCTCCTTCTACCCTGTAAAATGGCTTGAAAAGATGGGGCAGATTTATCGAAGGAACGCCTGGGCCGTTGTCCTCAATGGTCAGGATGACAGGATCTTTTTCTGAATTTTTGGCTTCAATACTGATATTCACGGTTGTACCTTCATTTGTATATCGAATTGCATTTCGAACGACATTTTCAATGGCCCGATGGATCATCTCCGGATAACCGTCGACATGAATAACAGGAAAAGGGGCAATGACCACTGAAACATCTCTACTTTGTGCTTCGAAGTTTGCATCCTCTCCTATGCGATGGATCAACTCGGACAAGTCAACTAATTTACAGATCCTTAAATTGGGTCCTGTTTCGAGCTTGTTCAACAGTAGAATTTTCCCGATGAGCGTATTGAGCCTTTCTGCTTCCAGGGCAATACGTTGCAGGGTCGGCATGATGTCTACCGATGCCTTGTTTTTTGATATTTCAAGTGCAACAAATAGTCTTGCAAGAGGGGAGCGGAGCTCATGGGAGATGTCTCTCAAAAGCTGCTGGCGGTCTTTGATCAGATTCTGAATCTGAGACGTCATTTGGTCAAAATCCAAACCCAATTGGGCAATTTCATCCTGTCGTTTCCCAAGGGTTTCACTAACCCTTGTCCCCAAGTTCCCTGTGGCAAACTCCCGGGTGGCTTTGCGAAGTTTGGTAATGGGGTCTGTAATGTGGCGTGCGAGCAGAAAGCTGAGAAGGGTGAGCATAATAATAGAGATGGTGATTCTCATTGTAAAGTCAGGCGGGAAAATGGAAAATTTTTTCGGTCGCCCCTGGCGGCCTGCCGCTATGTAAGTTTTTCCATCCGGCCCAACCATTCGGCACATCACAACGATGCCATTGGCGGTGGTTGCTTTTATGATCTGATGGTCTTCTTTCTTAAATCGTTTCAGAATTGCCTCAAATTCCGGCGGCATTTTTCTGTTGATCAATGGATGTCCCTCTGAATCAAACACATGAGGTTCAAAATCAAGCAATTTTTCCAGTTGATCGGCATAGGATATTGAGGCGGATTTCCCATCTGAAATCCACTTTTCAATCAAGGGGGTTGAATAAAGATAAAGGATTTGAGCAAGATTCTGTTGACGATTTTCCTCCTGTTGCTTCATCCTTGCGGCAGGACCTGTACTGGACGTAAATGCAATCAGTAATGCGATTCCCACAGATAAAAGATTAATACTGCAGGTAAAAAAGAGAATCTTTAAAAATAGATTTTTTCTTATTATGTTAGAGATGTAGCTGTTCAGGAAAAGACCAGGCCAAAATTTCTTTGTTTGAGTGCTCATCATTTGTACACGACTCTTTATACCCTTCCTTCCGGCAGTGAGTAGATATATCCTACGCCACGGATACTTTGAATCCGTTCAATGCCCTGATATTTAGGGCCCAGTTTTTTCCTGAGACTGCTCACATGAACATCAATGCTCCTGTCGAAAATATCCAGTTTCCTGCCCAGAACAGTTTCAGAAAGAACATCGCGATTCACCACATTACCGGCATTTTTCAAGAGTTCATGAAGAAGTGTGAATTCAACTGCTGTGAACGAAACTGGCTTTCCATTTAGAAACACGGTCCTTTGTCCGGGATTGAGGATAACATTTCCTATTTCAAGAGAGGGACTTTGCCGGGGTATTCCTTCAGCGTCTGATCTTGTCTCAAACCGTCGCTGTACAGCACGAACCCTTGCCACAAGCTCTCTGGGATTAAAAGGCTTGGGCAGATAGTCATCTGCTCCCATTTCGAGTCCTACAATCCGATCGACATCATCCCCTCTTGCCGTAAGCATAATAACGGGAATTTGAGATTTGGCACGAATATGACGCAGGGTGTCGAATCCGCTCATCCCCGGCAGCATTACATCTAAAACCACCAGATCATGGTCTTGGCTGAGGGCAAGCGAAAGACCCTCTTCAGGAGTCTGAACCGCCTTGATATCAAATCCCTCAGGGGTCAGATAATCAATTAACAGTTCACAGAGTTCTTCATCATCATCGATCACAAGAATACGGTTCATGGCTTTCTCTTAACTATTAAAAATACAATAAATACAGCATATGGCTGTTTGTTCTATCCAGTTTTCATTATACACGAATACGATCATTTTGCATGTAAAGAAACGTAAAGTCATCTGGATCGGAATTTACAATTCTTAACACCTGCTTAACTGTAACTTTACAGCAAGAGAGAAAAAAATTGGTTATATTCAGATCACTTTTCAAGATGAAAAGAGATCTGGATCAAAATTTTTAACCAAAGAATAGAAGGCAGGAAAACAATAATGATGAAGGATTTAAAAAAAGAAAAAATTCAGGTGATACGAGGATCTACGATTTTTCCATGGATAACGAATAAACAAAGGATAACGAATAAACAAATCATTTTCCTGGTGCTGATTGTTTTGTTCCTTCATATTTTTTTCCGGGGGACGGCAGAGGCCTCTGAAATTCAGAAAATGAGTCTGGTTGAGGCGGTTGAGCTGGCACTAAAAAACAACCAGGATTTGAAACTTGCGAAAAACAGTGTCCAATACTCAAAACTTACCCTGAAAAAGGAAAAGAACGATTATCTGCCTCAGGTCACCGGCACCGCGAATACGGCGCTGAACAATGACTACGGGCAATCAGGCTCAAGCCGGGACTATTATATCCAAAGAGCAGAAGTCTTCACCCAACTCAATCTTTTTAAAGGATTCGAGGATAAGGCATCCCTTGAAAGTGCACGTTATAACCTGTCTTCGGATGAGCACGCACAGATCAGGCAGAAGCAGCAGGTTATATATGATACAGTGAGTGCATATATCGATGCTGTGCAACAACTCCAGGAAATTGAAGTGGCCCGGGAGAATCTGAAAACCAACCGCCAGCAGGAAAAAGAGATCAAAGCCTTTCATGAAGCCGGTAAAGTCCCAGCCACAGACCTTTACCAGCAGCAGGCTGAAACGGCTAAAGCCAAATTCGATTTTATCAGCGCTGAAAACAGTTACAAGATCAGCAAGATGCAACTCATTAAAACCATAGGTATTCCAGTCGCAGGCGATATCGAGATTGAGATGCCTGAAATCACGATTTTTACCATGACGCCGGAAATAAATGCTGATCGTCTGATACAGGCAGCCTTTGAAACCCGTCCGGATCTTTTTGCACTGGAGAAAAGCGTTTCTGCCAAAGAAGCCAAAATAAAGGAGGCGGCATCCGGCAAATACCCGTCAGTGGATCTTAATGCCGGTATGGGAAGCTTGTATGACAACCGGTATGGTGAAAATTTTGGGCATCAGTTCGGCGATGATAATCTATATTCTTACATAGGGGTCTCAGTCTCCCTGCCCATTTTTGACAGACAGCTTACCCGGACCAAAGTGAATCAGGCAAAAATCGATAAACAATCCGAAAATTTGACCCTCGAAAAATTGAAACAACAGATCCGTGAGGAGCTGGGTCAGGCGGTTGCCGACTACCAAACAGCATGTGAATCGATCATCGTGTCCAAATCCAGACTGTTTTATACCAATAAGGCCTTGGAATCCGTTTTTCAGCGGTACAAAATGGGTGCGGCCAATTTGACTGAATTAACCCAGATCCGGTCCGATCAAGTGGAAGCCCGGAATGACATGATCGAAGCGGAGGTGGATAAAATACTGAAAATCATTTCCATCTTTTTTTACAAAGGAGATCTTGGGTTATCCCATATTTTAAAGGAGGAATTGTCATGAAAATTGTAAAAATAGGGATAAACTTTTTAAAACTGGCACTCATGGCCTGTGGCGTTCTTTTCATTATACTTACCATTCACCAGTCTTTGGTAGCTTCTTCATATCGAAAGACGCCAAAAGCATCCCAATTCCGGATTGAGAAAATCAAAAGGGGCAGTATCGAAAACACTATCTCCTGTACCGGAACCCTTTCTGCTGTTGGAACCGTGGAGGTGGGAACACAGGTGTCCGGTACAATCGAAAAAGTATTGGTTGATTATAATGACCGGGTGACAAAAGGACAAATCCTTGCCGAGCTCGATCTGGATACATTGAATGCAGCGGTGGATGCAGCTGACGCTTCGGTTATCAAGGCCAACGCACTCTACAAACAGGCCACAGCCGATTATGAAAGAAATAAGCCTTTGTACGAACAGGGTCACCTCTCAGCCCAGGAGATCCTTATCTATGAGACCGAAAAGGAGACGGCAAGGGCGGAGCTCCTATCTGCTCAGGCTGTTGTAAAAAAAGAAAAAATCAATCTCCGGAACGCCCAAATCAGATCTCCCATTAACGGTGTTGTCCTTAAACGGGATATCGAAGAGGGGCAGACGGTTGCAGCCAGTTTAAGTACGCCAACCCTGTTCATTATTGCAGAAAATCTGTCAAGCATGGAGATCGAAGCAAGCGTTGATGAAAGTGATATCGGGATGGTAAACAAGGGACAAAAGGCGACATTCACCGTTCAGTCCTATCCTGATGATCTCTTTTATGGAACAGTTACCCAAATACAGATGAATCCAACCGAAACTTCCAATGTAGTGACGTATACCGTGATTGTGGCTGCGTCAAACAAGAAGGGGAAACTGCTTCCGGGTATGACTGCTACAGCAGATTTTGTGGTGGAAAAGGCGGAAAATGAACTGCTGGTTCCAAATGCTGCCCTGAATTTCAGGCCTGATGACCGCAATAACAATGATGATCTCGGCATCTATGTGCTTGATGGGGGCGAACCCAAACGGATTCTTGTTACCACCGGTATCACCGACCGCACGACCACGGTGATAAAAGGTGAAAACCTGACTCCCGGGACCTCGGTCATTATCGGAAAAAATATTGAGAAGACCGAAAGTTCCAACGGTTTTTTGTCAAAAATTCTTCCGAAGCTCCCCGGAGGCCCCCCCGGAGGCGGTGGTGGGCCGAGAAGGTAATCAGATGATCCATAAGTGGAGAAAAAATGAAAACAATACAACTTACGAATATCAAAAAAACCTTTCACCTGGGCGGAGAAACCGTCCGTGCACTGGATGGCATCTCTCTCACCGTTATGAGGGGGGATTTTCTGGCGGTAATCGGTACATCCGGATCTGGAAAATCCACCCTCATGAACATCATCGGCTGCCTGGATCAGGCCGACCATGGTGAGTATTTTCTGGAGGGATTAAAGGTGAGTCAAATGGATAAGAACGCATTGGCCGACATTCGGAATCAAAGAATCGGCTTTGTGTTTCAAGGATACAACTTGCTTCCCAGAACAACAGCCCTGGAAAATGTGCAGCTGCCACTCATCTACAGAAGGGGAAAACAGATAAATAATCCTGCAAAAAAAGCAGAGGAGGCCCTTGATATGGTCGGGCTTTCAAAACGAATCCACCACGAACCCAACCAGCTTTCAGGTGGTCAACAGCAGCGGGTTGCCATTGCCAGAGCCTTGGTGACAGATCCTGCCATTATTCTTGCAGATGAACCCAGTGGTAATCTGGACAGCCGAACTACGGAGGAGATCCTTTCCCTGTTTCAAAAACTTAATGATGAAGGAATCACCATTGTTCTTGTAACCCATGAAATGGAAGTGGCTGAGCATGCCAAACATGTGATCGATATGAGGGACGGCCGTATCATAAATGATTATGAAATTGCACATCGACGCTATGCGTCAATGCAAATGTCCTGATACAATAGGGTTTCAGATAAAGATTTTGGCAAGGCTATATATCATATACATGAAATGGAGATCCCTATTATGAAATTAAGACAGTTTGTTATCAGTGCCCTTAGAAGCATAACCCGGAACAGAATGAGGAGCCTGCTTACCATGTTAGGAATTATCATCGGTTTGGCTTCTGTGATCGCGCTTGTTGCCTTGGGAAAAGGGTCCCAGGCAGATATTGAATCAGAGATCAGTTCCCTTGGAACGAATCTGATTATGGTTAAACCGGGCAGTACCAATACCCACGGAGTGAGGGGAGGCGCCGGCAGCAGAAGCTGCCTGACCATGGATGATGTTACGGCTCTTTCTAAATCCGCTGAACATATCCAATATGTTTCACCGCTCATCCGGGTTTCATCCCAAATCATTGCCGGTAACGCCAACTGGAATTCAACCATTCAAGGTGTGGATACCACCTATCCCATGATTCGCAACTATGAGGTAGCCCAGGGATCGTTTTTTAACCAGAGAGATATGAAGATGAAGGCCAAGGTTGCGGTACTCGGGCAAACGATTGTGGATGAGCTTTTTCCCGGTCAAAATCCCGTGGGGTCCCGCATCCGTATCGGTGCCATCCCTTTTGACATTATAGGCGTTCTTTCTGAAAAAGGCCAATCCTCCATGGGAAATGATCAGGATGATATTGTCTTTGTTCCATCCACAACCGCCCTTTATCGAATGAGTGACGGCGAAACCGTGCATGACATTATGGCCAGTGCTACTTCAGAGTCGGCCATGGACCAGGCAAAGGCAGAAATCACCATTATTCTCAGAAAAAACCATCGCATCCCAACCGACGGTGATGATGATTTTGAAATCCGCGATCAGGCTGAGATTGTCAGCATGGCCACCCAGGTTACCGGCACCCTTACCATGCTGCTCAGTGCCGTCGCCTGTGTTTCCCTGCTGGTCGGGGGGATCGGCATTATGAATATCATGCTGGTTTCCGTAACCGAAAGGACCCGGGAAATAGGTATCCTCATTGCAGTTGGCGCCCGGAGCTCTGATATTCTGATTCAGTTCCTGATCGAAGCGGTCATCCTCAGCCTTTCAGGCGGAATCATCGGGGTCTTGACCGGGATCGGGATTGCCTTTGGATTGGGCAAAACCATGGGGTCCCAAGTGATTGTGGAACCATCCATGGTCATCATCAGCGTTGGATTTACTGCGGCAGTTGGAATTTTCTTTGGTTATTATCCTGCAAAAAAGGCTTCAGCACTTAACCCAATAGAGGCGATGCGATACGAATAAATATAACCCAAAATAGATGCCAGGACAAACTAAAGAATCCATAAAACGCGCCCCATGGATTAAACAAAAAAAATTTTGTTAATCAAAGTGAATCTGAGTTTATGGACATAGCTATTGAAGCGGTCAAAGAAACTGAAAAAAAATGATTTTTTACAATTGTATCAATACGTAATTCGACGTTCGATGTTTTTTCTCTCCTTCCCACAGTCTTCCGTGGGAATGCATACCAACCTGTAGGATTGTCGAGGTTGACGCAGTAGATGCAGTGAGATCGACGATTCCAGCCCATGCCTATCGTTCAAGGACTTCAATTCCACGAATCCCCGTAAACATCCACTCATCTTCCATTTTCTCCAGCGTACATTCCACCTCATGGATTTCATTCACCCGTTCGTTGGAAGAAGTCGTTGCTTTAAAAATGCCTGTCAGGCCAACAACGGCTGTGGTATTTCCTTCTGCGATTTCGATTTTAAAATCATAAAATTCAAGGGACATTTTTCGATAGAGGGCTCTTGTATAGAGTACGTGCGGGGAGATTTCGCTTCTGGGAAATGTTTTGTCAACCGAATATGACGGTATTTGAATGCGGACGGACCCGGTAAACATTTGTTCAATTTCATGGGCTGTTTTTGCAGCAATTAAATCATGTTCATTGCCATTTTTTTCTATCTTTTCAGCCAACTTATGAAATTTTTTTTTAATTTTTGCCTCATCGCTTTGGGACAAGATAAAAAAAGCAACAATGCCGCAAACAATCAGCAGGCCGGCGATAATTATATTTTTCTGATTTACCATAAGGGGACTCCTGTGATTCGGTTAATCGGGGTTTGTCCGAAATGATGGGTTTGCATGGGCACGTTTCGATTGTCTCCCACCACATATACATGGTCTTTTCTCACGATCCGGGGCGCAAGATCCCATGGCTGCCGTCGGAATACATATGGTTCGTCAATTTTCTGGCCGTTGATAAACAGAAATCCTTTTTTAAATTCAATCGTTTCACCTTCCAATGCAACAATCCGTTTTAGCAGCATAACATGATTGCCGGAAAAACGGACAGTCACTACGTCAAACCGTTTGGGCGGGGTAAGCAGGTATTTTAATGTAAAGGAAAAATTAACGCCTCCGTTGTTATATGCGGGAACCATGCTGAATCCGCTGATACGAAAGGGAATTAATATGTACTTAAAAAGAATAAAAGCGGTAGCGCTGACTACGATTATCCTGACAAGGAATTTTTTGTTGAATTCCGGGAAAAGAAATCTTTGGAGTTTTTTGTTTGTCATGGTTTTTATTTCGGCACCTTGATGTTAAATTGCCGGGTGCCATCAGCTGCCGGGGTGTTCTCCTGAGGAGAAAATGTCCGTTCGACAATTGTCATCCGGCCGGAAGGTTCTGCAAGGATTATCGCTGAAGAACGGGTTCCGTAAATATCACTGCTAACAAAGATTGAAGACAGAAGCCTCTCCCATTCCAGGCCCACGCCGGTATCCGGCAGTTCGTTGTCCGGGGGCTGGTTTTTGTCTGACAGTATCTGAAATATATCTTCCGGATTAACGTGTGTGTTTTGCCTGTAGATTTCCTGTATACCGTTCCTTGTTTTCAGGGTTTTCGGCCACGGTGTATCCATCAGGTGGTTGCTGATCACATGGATACCGGGTTCGATTTTGACGATGTCCGTGCTCTTGTTTGAATACCACCATAATTGATTCATATCGCCGACAACCAGATTGAATCCGTTATATTCTTTCCCTGAATTTTTAATATCTTTCAGATAGTCTTCAGGAAGTTTATCTGAAACAAGAAAATCACTGACCAGCAGCCCCCTTGACGGTGCCGCAGAACCCATTAATGAGGGAGCCCGGTAATTGGT
>JAQIBZ010000251.1 GCA_027858815.1 Desulfobacteraceae bacterium | reverse complement strand
TAAAAGCAATGAAACACGGATTGCCTATGATGTCAGCCTGGCAAAAGCCAAACTTTCGACTTTAGATTCAGACATTAATATTGCCGCAATTAACAATATAATCCGACATGAATATTTTGACGCGCTGATCAAAAAAGCCATGGAATTCGGCATGGATCACGGTGAGGCATCGAGCTACATCCAGTCCTTTTGCCAGAGAAAAAAGTACCGCATTGAACACCCACCGGAAAAAAAACGTCGTCTTCTTATTGTCGTATCCATATCCGCCCTGGCTGCAATCGTCCTGATTGCCGGTTTTTTTATTTTTTCAAAAATCCATCACAAAAACGCCCTTAAATCAGAATACCAGGAGCTGATCAAAAAAACCGACGCCCGGATTGAACCGGATCAGAAAATCCGGTTACTTAAAAAATATCTAAGCACTCACAGTAAAAATGAGTATATCGATGATGCAAAAGACCGGATCTCCCGGATTGAATCTCAAATCAAGTCAAAAAAATTTAATCAGCTCTTAAAGCAGGCTAACCAATTAATTGAAGAACAAAAATTAGATGACGCGCTTGTTCTTTATGAGAGCTATCTTGCCAAAGGGCTGGACAAGGAAAACAAAAAAACAGCTGACAAAAAGATTAAAGACATTTTGACATTGATTGACAAAAGAGACTTTGAAGCACTCTCCGCTGTCTTTCTCAAAGGTGAGCCGGACCAGAAAATCGAAATTTTTCAAAATTACCTCAAAACCCACCCAAAAGGAAAACATAGGGACCAGGTTCAAAGGTTAATTAATGAAATGAGCGTTGAATACTATATTTATTCTAAAAAAAAGCTGGTCATTTTTGAAAAGCATGAGGATTGGGAAGATTGCCTGCGGATATGTCAAAGCTATATTGATATCTACGACAACAGCAATTCCGATCAGTTGAAACAGTTGATACCAAAGTACCAGAAAAATATCCGAAATAAAAGGATCTATGCCTCCCTGACCGAAAAAGCAGAAAAACAGGGCAGCAACTATGATGCCGCCGGTCAAGTTTTTAAGGACTACCTTGAAGCCTACCCGGAATCATCGATTACTGAAAAAATTAAGCGGGATATCACACGACTGGATGATTTAAATTCCATTCAGATTAAGGACCAGGCAACAGATGCCATGCGATTAGAGTTTGCCGCAACCAAAGGC
The DNA here is from genome assembly GCA_027858815.1 of Desulfobacteraceae bacterium. GTDB lineage: Bacteria > Desulfobacterota > Desulfobacteria > Desulfobacterales > Desulfosalsimonadaceae > SURF-3. Next base: position 13,407 of record JAQIBZ010000251.1, on the reverse strand, counting down.
CGATTTATTGAAAAACAGCCGGGGGTAATCACAGATACTAAAACCGGGCTCATGTGGAGCATGATCGATTCTGATAATGCAAGGCCCGACACCTGCCTTACATATGAGCAGGGAAAAGAATATATTGAGACCCTTACCACAGGGGGATTTACAGACTGGCGGCTGCCGAGCCCTGAGGAACTGGCGGGAATATTTAAAACATCTCCTGCATTTCCTCAAAATGGGAAAAAGAGTTACTGGACAGCTGAAAGTTATTCCGGTTATTCCGACGGATGGCAGATTCAGGTGGTGACATTTTCATCAGAAGATTCAACTATATGGGAAATTGTACGGAAAAATGCCCTGGAGTGCGGGGCTGTGCGGGCGGTTCGGAAGCCTTAATCAGCTGCCTGGTGTTTTACCAAAGACTTCTTCGTGTAACAGTTCGATTACCGGCGCAAGATGTTCATTTGCATTTATCGTTTTAATCATTTGAAGTTCTTCCTGATCACCAAGGGAAAAAATCTTTCCGGCCTCATTTTGGATTGCCCGCATTAATTCCTCCGGATCTCCGGTACTCCGAAAAATGCGGGTCAACACCATGCGCACATTGCTTGACCGTCTCAAATTCATCATATCAAGGCTCTGTCGAAGCATTTTTGCATCAATGGTTTCCAGACTCTCAATGGCTTCTTCAGCCGGGGACAGCGCAATGGTGCTTTCCGCCGCAACTTCAAGACCATTGGAAAAACTTGCTTCTTCTTCAAGAGGCAGAACGTCGACTTCGTTGGGTTGACGTTCCCCAAAAACAATTGTTTCATGGAAAAAAACCGATTCATCCATACAAATACCTGCGGTATAAACAAACCGCTTATTGCCGGATGAGACTTCTGCAAATTCACTGATATCAGCAAGACTGATTTCTCGGGATAAAGATTTGTGCAGCGCTTGAAGTTCATGACGCCGCTTTTCAGGATCGGCCTCTTTTGTTTCAAAGCGTGCAGTTATAGAATTATCATGGGTTTCTAAATAGATATAAACGGCTTGACCGGATTCAAAACCCACCCGAAATGATCCGGATGCTTCCATCAGGTCGGCACGACCCGCCTGCAAGCTTTCCCGGATGATACTGACTTTGTCTTCCATCGTCTGGTTCAATTTATCAACCTGTCTTTTAGAATTGATTATGCCGGCAGTTAATCTATAAAATTAAAAAAAGAACATACCAATATCAAACGTCAACCCTGACAGAATGCTGTTCTAAGACGGATCCTGAAAAACTTCCTGCCACAGGAGATCTATGACAGGATCAAGATAACCGTTGGCACATAACGATTTGACTTCCTGGAGCTCTGCACGGTCTTGTGGCGACACAATTTTTTGTGATTCACCTTGAACTGCCGCTTCCAACTCTTCAACTTCTGTGGCGCTGCGAAAAATTCGTGTAAGTGCCAACCGGACAACACTCGATCTCTTCAGGCTCATCATATCCAGACTCTGGCGCAGCGTTTTTGCATCAACTGCTTCCAGATTTTCAATTGCCTCTTCAGCAAGCGATTTAACGACTTTTAAACGATTCTCTTCTCCAAAACCAAAATCAAGCTCAAACTCCGCCAGATCACTGGTCTCCATATCATTGCCGACCAGTTCGACTTCATCGATAATCTCAATGGCATCTTCAGAAATCTCTATCGGCGCATTATCCTCAAAAATTCCCTCCAACATCAGAACAGAATTATAGATATACTCGCCAGCGGATCTTCTTGACAGTTTAAACGGTTCAACGCTGGCCGTTCCCTGTAATGAATCAGCAAGGAAATTCTGAACTGATTCAACATACGCCTGCCTTCTGAGCGGGTCTGCCTCATCAGTTTCCATTCTTGCACGAATTTGATCCGGATTATTTGTCAATGTAAATATGTCAATATGATATCCGGTATGTGATTTCAGACGGATGCCATTTTCCCGCTCAGAAACCTTTATCCCTGCAACGTGCAAAGATTGCCTTAATATTGAAATATTATCTTTTATTTTCTGGTTCATCAGAAAATCCAAATACTTCCCAAATACTTCCCAAATACTTAATGATGGACCCGAATTCCGAAACAACCTGCTGCCAAAACAAATATTGAAGCCGGAAAAATTCATCCATTTAATTTTGATGATCCCGTAAAAAATAATAGGATGGCTAAGTTAAAAGTTTCATATACAAGGCGTAGTGGTTTTTCAGGCTCGAAATCATACATGCAGTATCTTGAGTGCCTGAAAAACCGCTACAACGCCGTAGATGGGACTTTTTACGACGCCATCAATTTTTATCAACACCGGAAGGCCATAGATAATAAAATCCGGCACGATTCAAAAAACTGGTATCCGGCAACCCTAAGTCGATTAACGGAGAGTTCATACTTGCAGCCCTTGCCTGGGTGTTATACAGATTGTCATCCGGGTATTCAACACGTCGATAAACGATCACCTGGCAGTTTTCATCCAGGTCAGCCATTTCCTTTGTTCGGGAAATGGCATCGTCGATATAACCGATTTCATCTATTAATCCAAGCGCTAACGCTTCGTCTGCAAGATATATCCGGGCTGAGGCAACATCTTTTACCGCTTCAGGAGAAATCTGACGATGCGCAACCACCAGATCTATAAACCGTTTTCCAAGAGAATCCGTCAGACTTTGAAAGATTTTTTCTTCCGCATCCGTGGTTTCACGAAAAGGAGACCCCATATCCTTATTTTTACCGGATGTATTTGCACTGACGCCCACACCGATTTTATCCATTAATTCATAGAATTTGGGTTGCAGAAAAATCACGCCGACAGACCCCGTCATAGAAGTGGGATGAGACACGATCAAATCCGACGGAAGGGCCATATAATATCCGCCGGAAGCGGCAACGTTCATGATCACGGAAGCCACCTTGACGCCCGTCCGTTCCTTAAATGATTTAATTTCATGGTAGAGGATATCACTTGCGGTCACTGAGCCGCCGGGAGAATCGATTTTAAATAAAACCGCCTTAATTTCCGGGTCTTTTTCAGCCAGCCGGAGCTGGGAAACAATATCCTGAACCATGCTGGGTTGGGTAAAAATAATCCCTCTGCTGGGGATGTCCGAAATGATTCCAAACACCGGTATCATCAGAACCTTTCCTTCTTCATCTCCTTCTATTACAAACTCTTTTAAAGGATCAGAGGCATCTGTAAACAGTTTTACAGTAGGGAACATGCACCCGTTCAACAAAAAACCCGCAATCAATAAAAGCAGATAAAAATTTCTGAATCGACTCACCGTTTTCCTCCACATTGCAGCTATTTAACGTTGCCGCAACCGCTTAAAAATTTGTATTCATAAACTATTTACAATACAGCCGGGTTTAATTGCAGATAACCTGCTGTGCCATAGCTGAAAAATTTCCCGTCCGGCAATACAGACCAGATAGAACAATACTATAATAATTAATTAATCTCAAGAGTGAATACTCAATTCATTAAAAGAGTCAGGCGATTATCATTAACTCCGGGTGTAAAATGAGGATTTTTACGATTTCCGGGGACAGGATTTCCGGGGACAGTATATGTATTTCTTGACATATCTTACGGCTTTGGATATTTTATTTTCATGGCACGAATGGCAAGAGTAGTGGCGGAAGGGATGCCCCACCATATCACGCAACGCGGGAACAGGCGTCAACCGACCTTTTTTTCAGATGATGATTGCAAAACCCTCAAAAATAACTCTTAGCGGTTAAAGATAAGGTATGGAAGGTTAGAAAAAGGTTAAAATTATATGGTTTTTGGATTTTATAGTGCGGCCGATTTTATTCCAATTTTTTTTATACAACTTGATCTTTAACCACCAATTAAACATGCAACCTGAATTTACTTGAAATTTTAAGAAAAGTCTGTCTCGCCGAAGTCGGGAAAGGGGTGGGGCTAAGTTTAAGCTGTCCCAAACCGAGCGATCAAGATTTCCAATCCACAATTTTCACGAATCCTTGTAAAAATCCAACATCATTTATTCTCACAACCGTATTTCTACGGGATTAAATCAGAATTCTCCTGAAACAAGATTACTTTGTAACTATTTCTGTATAACGAAAATATTATGCCGGCTCTATTGTTTGCTTATTTTATCTATTATAGGAATTATAGTTTTAAAAAAAGTGCTTGACACCAAATAACAACAGTAATAAATATAATAACTGAAATAGCCAAAATCATTCCATGGGTATATATAAAAAATAGGAGGTGCGCGCGATGGAAGATACCATGACCGTATTTACTGCCAGTAAATATTGTAATGTGTCGTCAAAAACGATTATCAACTGGGTGGAGGCTGGTCATATCAAGGCGTATAAAACTGTTGGCGGCCATCGCAGGATCAAGAAATATGATCTTGAAGCATTTATGCTCCAGCAGGGGATTCCCATTCCGGAACAAAAAGAAACGGCTGACAGGAAAAAGATCCTGGTGGTTGATGATGATTTGATCATTGTAGAATCAATTGTTCAGGCACTTGAAGAAGATGCGTTTGACTATGAAGTAATTTCTGCATCAGACGGCTTTGAGGCCGGATTGCAGGTTAATCATTTTAATCCGGATCTCTTGATACTCGATATCATGATGCCGGATATCAAAGGGTATGAAGTCTGCAAAAAGATAAAGACCAACGAGGATAGCAAGCACACCAAAATTATTGTCCTGTCCGCTTATCTTGATGAAGAGAAATTCAAGCTGATGAAAGAAAATGGTGCGGATCTATGTTTATCAAAGCCGCTGCCGTTGTCGAAGCTTAAGGATGAAGTGGCAAAATTACTTGGACTAAAAGCATAGGAGGCAAATCATGAAGTTAAAAGAAGCATTGGAACAAAAAAGATTTGTCGTAACTTCTGAGATTCAGGCGCCGCTGGGCGACGATGATCCTGAGGCACTTATTGACAGGCTGAAAAAAGTTCGTGGCCGCGTTGACGGGGTTTCCGTCTCAGAAGTCGAACTGGAAGGTGTGGTGGGTGATAATATTAAAACATGTGATCTGCTGAAACAAAACAGGTTTAACGCCATATACCAGACAACCACCCGTGATAAAAATCGATTTCAGCTGCAAAAAGACCTGACAGCGGCCCATGATACCGGCGTCGAAAACCTGCTGGTCTTTACCGAGGACTATCGTATATCCGGAGATAGCCTTCAGGAATCCATGTTTTTTCATGTGGATTCAGGAAAAATTGCATCTGTACTTGAACACCTGAAGGAAGGCCGGACAATTGACGGAAAAGAACTGCCGGATAAAGTGGATTTTACCCTCGGTTCGGGCGTTGAAGCGCCATGGGGTAAAAATGTGCCCAAGCGCGGTATGGAAGAAATGGAAGACATGATGAATGTCGGAACAGGTTATTTTCTTACCACTCCCATATTTGACGTCGATCAATTTGCTAAATTTATGAAACAGGTCAATACGTTTAACGTTCCGGTTATAGCAGAAGTGATGATTTTAAGAACAGCCGGAATGGGCAAGTTTTTGAACCGGCATTTTAAATCCGGAATGGTCCCTGACTGGGTGATTCAGAAGCTTTTAAAGGCGCCGGATAAAGCAAAGGCGAGTGTCGAGCTTTTTGCTGAAACGGTAAACAGCCTGAAAGAATTATGCCAGGGCGTCCACATCATTACCATTGGCGGCGAAGACAAGCTCGGAGACTATCTGAATGCAGCCAAATTGAGATAATTTTGATGGCTTCATAAAAAGCCCAACTTCTATTTTAGCTTTGGGTTGCGCTGCATCCTTTGTTTTTTCAAAGTACTATATGTACTAATCATCACTTAGGATTTGCGCGCCTTGCCAATTTAATAGATTGGTGAAACTTTTTTCTTTGCCATCAATTTGAGGAGGTATTGCCGGTATGTCAGATGCAATTGAATTAGAAAGGCTTGAATGCGATTTTAAGGAGGAGTTTTTAGATCGTGTGCCGGATGCCAACCTTGACCTTTGCCTTACATGCGGGACATGTACCGGCGGATGTCCGGCATCAGAGCAGATGGATATGGATCCCAGGAAGTTTCTGAGAATGCTTTTGCTTGGGATGGATGAGGAAGTAAAGAGCAGCGACTGGATATGGGTCTGTACCATGTGTGCACGGTGTCAGTATGTTTGTCCCATGGATATCGCGATACCCAAACTTATATATAACGTTCGATCGAGTGTACCCAGGGACAAACGCCCCAAGGGAATACTTGGATCATGTGATCAGCATATCCGCTCCGGAAGCGCAATGGGCGTTCCCAAAGAGGACTTTGTCTGGACTGTGGAAGATGTTGCAGATGAAATCCGGGAAACCCAGCCGGAGTTTAAAGACCTGAAAGTCTCCGTGGACAGGGAAGGCGCTAACATGGTTCTCAATCAGAATTCCAGAGAACCGGTAACAGAGCCGGATGAAATGGGTCCATTATGGAAAATCCTGCATATGGTAGAGGCTGACTGGACGTATCCTTCGGTAATGTGGTCCGGAGAAAATTACTGCATGTTTCTTGGAGATGATGAAGGCTGGCGTTATATAATGGAGGAGTTTGTCTATCATGTGGATAATAATTTAAAGAGCCCGTTGGTGGTCAATACGGAATGAGGGCACTCATACTATGCAATCCTGGAAGGGTTGCGAAAATACAATATTCCTCACAACTTCAAATTAATCACCATTATTGAATTATACGCCCAATGGATACGGGAAGGAAAACTGGTGGTCAATTCCGACTGGAACAAGGACTTAAAAGTCAAATTTACCGTCCAGGACCCATGCAATATCGGCAGAAAGACCGGCAGTGATAAGATACTAAATGATATGCGATTTGTCTTAAAGACAGCCGTTGGTGAAGAAAACTTTATCGAAACGGTCCCTAACCGTGCAAATAATTTCTGTTGCGGCGGTGGCGGCGGGGCGCTTCAGGCCGGATTTCCGGACAACCGACAGGCTTTTGGACGGATAAAATTTGATCAGATCGCGGCCACCGGGGCAACGTATGTTGTTGCACCGTGTCATAACTGCCATGCTCAAATAGAGGATATCGGTCATCTTTTTGGTGGTAATTATCATGTGGTGCATCTCTGGACTTTACTTTGTCTTGCCATGGGTATGCTTGGTGAAAATGAACGCACCTATCTTGGACCTGATTTGGCTGAGGTCGGATTGTAAATAGTGGCCGACCGAAAACCGCTAATTTTCCCAATTTTCGGCGTATATTTGGGTTGGGCTCAAATTTTAATCCTCAAAATACTAAATGTATTCTTCCGGGTAAAATTTTTGCCCGCCTTGAACTTGAAAAAATTTTCGGGTTTTCGTTCAAGCACTAAATAAGGAGGAAGATTAATGGCCGATAAAGCAATTGGATCAGTACTGGTTGTAGGCGCTGGTATTGCAGGTATTCAGGCGTCGCTGGATCTGGCGGATTCTGGTTATTATGTCTATCTCGCAGATAAGGATTCAGCCATTGGTGGTGTCATGGCCCAGCTGGATAAAACATTTCCTACCAATGACTGCTCCATGTGTATTGTTTCTCCCAAACTGGTAGAAGCGGGAAGACATTTAAATATTGAGCTCATGACCATGAGCCATGTAGCGGAATTAAGCGGCGAAGCCGGAAATTTTCAGGTTCGCCTGAAAAAAGAACCCCGGTTTATAGATCTTGAAAAGTGCACGGCATGTGGAGAATGCAGCAAAGTTTGCCCGGTGGATCTGCCAAGTCTTTTTGATGAAGGCTTATGCAGCAGAAAAGCCGCATTTAAACTTTATCCCCAGGCCATGCCCAGCGGTTTTGCCATTGAGAAAGGCGATACCGCACCCTGCCGTCTGGCGTGTCCGGCAGGTTTGAATGTGCAGGGTTATGTGCAGATGGTAAAAGTGGGGAAATATAAACAGGCGCTTGAAATCATCATGGATCAGCTGCCGCTTCCCGGTGTATTGGGAAGAATTTGTCCCCATGGTTGCGAGGATGCATGTCGCAGATGTGATGTAGATGAACCTGTTGCTATTCGGGACCTGAAGCGGCTGGCGGCTGACAAGTTTGATGCAAGGGATATTGAGATTACCTGTTCGGAACCCATAGGCAAGAAAGTGGCTATTATCGGATCAGGTCCTGCCGGACTTTCCGCAGCATACCATCTTGCCAGAAAAGGCGTTCAATCAACCATTTATGAAGCATTACCCCAGGCCGGCGGTATGCTGAGAGTCGGTATTCCGGCGCACCGGCTGCCAAGGGAGGTGTTGGATAAAGACATTGAGATCATTACCAACCTGGGTGTTGAAATAAAACTGAATACGCCTCTGGGTGATGATCTGACGGTAGATGGTTTGCTTGCAGACGGCTACAGCGCAGTTTTTCTTGGTATGGGTGCCCATAAAGGAATTGAACTCGGGATTCCGGGTCAGGAATTCGATGGTGTTTGCCAGGGAGTTGATTTTTTAAGGGAGCTGAACCTCACCGGCACGACGCAGGTGGGGAAAAAAGTTGCCATCATCGGCGGCGGTAATGTTGCTGTTGATGTGGCCCGCAGTGCTGTCCGCATGGGTGCGGAATCTGTTACCCTTATCTATCGACGGACCCGGACGGAAATGCCTGCATGGGAAGAAGAAATTGCTGCCGCAGAATCAGAAGGTGTTGCAATTACCTACCTGTCCGCACCTCAGGAGATGCTTGAGACTGGCGGCAAGGTCTCTGTTTTGCGTTGCATCCGCATGGAACTCGGCGAGCCGGACTCCTCCGGGAGAAGACGCCCGGTTCCTATTCCGGGAAGTGAATACGACGTTGAAATCGATCAGCTTGTTCAGGCTATCGGGCAGCGCCCGGATGTCTCTACCGTTGCGAAGACCGATGGCATCAAGGTAACTAAATGGGATACGGTTCATGTGGATCCGGTGACGTTTGCAACAGATAAGGAAGGTGTTTTTTCCGGCGGTGATGTACAAACCGGACCGGGGGTTGCCATTGGTGCAATTGCGTCCGGTATGGAAGCGGCTGAATCGATTTTCAGGTATCTTACCGGGACGGAAATGAGTCTGGGAAGAGAATCTGTAGATGCTGAAATTGAAGCGCCTGATTTTAAAGCTGTTCCTGAAGGTATGGTAAAGGAACGTCGTGCAAAAATGCCGGAACTGGCAGTGGCTGACCGGGCAGGTAATTTTAATGAAGTTGAGCTGGGATATGAAGAGCCTGACGGGCAGAAGGAAGCTGCCCGATGTCTGAACTGCGGGTACTGCTCCGAGTGTATGCAATGTGTGGATGCCTGTCTTGCAAACGCGGTTGATCATTCGATGGTGGCAGAGGAAAAAATCATTGATGTCGGCGCTGTTATCCTCTCACCGGGATTTTCACCTTTTGATCCGTCCAAATATATTGCCTACTCCTATGCGAATTCTCCCAATGTTGTTACCAGTATTGAGTTTGAAAGACTCCTGTCAGCATCCGGACCTCATGAAGGCCACCTGGTAAAACCTTCAGACAACACTGAACCGGAAAAGATCGCCTGGCTGCAGTGTGTCGGGTCAAGAGATATCAACAAGGGAGATCACAGTTACTGCTCTGGTGTCTGCTGCATGTATGCGAACAAACAGGCAGTGATCGCCAAAGAGCACAGTGATATTGATCTGGATACGACGATCTTTTTTATGGACATGCGAACCCATGGCAAGGATTTTGATAAATATAATATCCGGGCTGAAGATGAAAGCGGTGTGAAATTCATTCGTTCAAGAATTCACTCTGTGTTTCCCATGCCCGATGACCGGCTGCGGATTGTTTATGCCACGGAATCCGGTTCAACTGTTGAAGAAATTTTTGACATGGTGGTTTTATCCATTGGTCTTGCGCCGTGTGAGGATGCAGCTACGCTTGCCGCAACCATGGGTATTGAGCTGAACAAACACGGATTTGCTGAAACAAAGAATCTGTCTCCGGTGTCATCTACAAGAGAAGGCATTTATGTCTGCGGTTCATTTCAGGAACCCAAGGATATCCCTTCATCTATCATGGAAGCATCTGCTGCTGCGGCAGCTGCCGCAAGCGGTTTAGTAGATCAGAGATGGCGTCTCACGCAAACCAAACTGCTGCCTCCGGAATCGGATTTTTCCGGACAAGATCCCCGGATCGGTGTTTTTGTGTGTAACTGCGGAATAAATATTGGCGGCATTGCCGATGTCCCGGCAATTAGGGATTATGCCCGAAATCTGCCGTATGTGGTCCATGTTGAAGATAACTTGTTTACCTGTTCCCAGGATGCCCAGGACCATATCAAAAAAGTGCTTGTGGAAAATGAGATTAATCGGGTGGTCATTGCCTCCTGTTCACCGCGCACCCATGAGCCGCTTTTTCAGGAAACGATTCGTGACGCCGGATTGAACAAATATCTTTTTGAAATGGCAAATATTCGTGACCAGAATACATGGGTGCATATGAATGATCCGGCCCGTGCAACAGCCAAGGCAAAAGATCTTGTCCGAATGGCCGTAGCCAAGGCCGCTCATGTGGAACCGCTGCACCAGGTCAGTCTTGCTATAAAGAAATCGGTTCTTGTTATCGGCGGCGGTGTCGCAGGAATGGAGGCTGCCTTGGGCGTCGCAGAACAGGGGTTTGAATCCGTTCTTGTGGAACGCTCGGCTGTTCTGGGCGGTGTTGCCAGAAATCTGCGGGCCACCTGGAAAGGTGAGCCGATTCAACCATATCTGGAAAATCTGGTTGAAAGGGTCAACAGCCATGATCGTATCCGGGTTTTTATGGATACCGTGGTTTCCGGTACCACCGGTTCGCTGGGTAATTTTGTTACAACACTGCTGGCAGGTCATACGGAGAGTACAACGATTGAACATGGTGCAACCATCATTACCACGGGTGGAAGCGAATACAAACCTGACCAGTATCAATACGGGGAGCACCCGGATGTGGTTACGCATCTGGATATGGATGTTCTGATGACGGAAGAAGATGATCGGATAAAAAATGCCAAAGTCGTGACGTTTATCCAGTGTGTGGGGTCCAGAAATGAAGAAAATCCTTATTGCAGCAAGGTTTGCTGTACTCACAGTCTTAAAACAGCCCTTGCTCTTAAGACAATGAATCCGAAAAAGCGGGTGTATATTATTTACAGGGATATCCGGTCATACGGATTTCGGGAAGATCTATATAAAGAAGCCCGGGAGAAGGGGGTTATTTTTATCCGTTATGATCTTGAGGATCCACCTGAAGTGATAACAGGCAAAGATAATCGAATTAAGCTGACCATAACCGACCATGTGCTTAGAATCCCGCTCACGATTCGTCCGGATATGCTGGTTCTGGCTTCTGCGGTGGTTCCCAATGAAAATAAGGACCTGTTTGAAAAGTTTAAAGTTCCGGTCAACGGTGAAGGGTTCCTTGTTGAAGCGCATGCCAAGCTGCGACCGGTAGATTTCTCCTCTGACGGGATTTTCGTTGCCGGTCTTGCGCATTATCCCAAACCACTTGAAGAAGCCATTGCCCAGGCAAAAGCCGCCGTATCAAGGGCAATGACTATTGTTTCTAAGGATTCCATCATGGTGGGGGGCGTTGTTGCCGAAGTAACGCGGGAAAAATGTGCCGTCTGCCTGACCTGTGTCAGGGCTTGTCCATATAGTATTCCTTATATACATGTAGACGGATATGCGGTGATAGAACCGTCTGAATGTCATGGCTGCGGTGTGTGCGTGTCGGAATGCCCGGGCAAAGCCATTAAGCTCAACCATTTTACCGACGAACAGATAATGGCCAAGACCGACGCGCTCTTTGCAAAGGAATGTGCCTGAGCGAATTGATAAGCAATTTAAGAGGAATGAGGAGGTATAGTCAATGACGGAAATATTTGAACCCAGAATCATTGCTTTCTGCTGTCAATACTGAGCGTATGCAGCCGGGGACCTGGCAGGTTCCATGAGACTCTCTTATCCGCCGGCAGTGAAGGTGATCCAGGTGCCGTGCACCGGGCGGGTCGATATTATCCATTTGCTTAATGCCATTGAAGACGGGGCAGACGGTGTTTATGTAGCGGGTTGCCTGGAAGGAGAATGTCATTACAAAACAGGCAACTTAAGAACTCGGAAAAAGGTTGAATATGTCAAAAGGATTCTAAAAGAAATTGGCATGGAGCCGGAAAGAGTTGAAATGTATAATTTGTCTGCAGCGCAGGGTGCGCGGTTTGCTGAAATCGCAACGGAAATGACAGATCGGATAAAAGAACTTGGTCCGTCTCCTGTAAAAGCCTGCAAGGCTGCTTGAAAAACTATTGTGCTTGCTAATACTGCGTTAAAATTCTACTCAAAATACTCATTTATAAATATAAACTCCGTTTTTTCGTAGAATTTTGCCTTGCCAGATTTTAAATTGGGGCTGCGCTCATAACGTTTTTCAAAAACCTTTGAGGGCAAGATCGATGTTTTCAATTAAAAAATAATCAATAATCATTAATCCATAACGAGGTGAATAATGATAGTTGCAGATCGTAAATCTCTTGAAGAGATACTGGAGATGGTCAAAGCGTATAAAAAAATACTCATTGTCGGGTGTAAAGGCTGCGTTACCGTCTGTAATGTCGGTGGACTCAAGGAAGTTGAAATCCTTGCTTCGGCCATCAGTATTGCCAGAAAAAAAGACGATAACGCCATTGAAATCGGGCAGACGATCATCGAAAGACAGTGCGACAATGAGTATGTGGCGCAGCTGCAGGAAAAGGTCGGGGATTATGATGCCGTATTATCTATGGCCTGCGGTGTTGGCCCCCAGTTTCTGTCAGAAGCATATCCGGAGCAGACTTTTTTACCGGCGGTAAATACAACATTTTTCGGCGGTGCCGTTTCCCACGGCGTCTGGGAAGAACGGTGCGCCGGATGCGGAACCTGCATTATTCATCATTTTGACGGATTGTGCCCCATTGCCAGGTGCGCCAAGAGTTTACTTCACGGTCCCTGCGGAGGGTCATCGGAAGGCGCCTGTGAAATATCAAAAGATACGGTGTGCATCTGGGACAGCATCGTTAAAAAGAAAATAGCCCAGGGACGTCTTGAGGATCTGGTGTGCGTCAGGGAACCCAAAGACTGGCGGACGTCCAGAGACGGCGGGCCTCGGCGGAGTATCCGGGAAGAATTGGCAGAATAACACAAGCCGATTTCACCGCATTTGCTGCGTTGCATAACAATCGCGGTAGCGAGCTACAGCTTCATGTTCTGCGCCTTGCAACTACGGCAAACTCGACTTGTGTACAAAATAATTAAAAGATTTCAGATGAAATAATAGGTATAAAAGGAGAAAACCCAATGAGCGAACTGAAATCAGGCAGCAATCTTGAAAAAGTACTGAGAGCCGGTCATTTTGCCTTTACCGGGGAGTGCGGCCCACCAAAAGGGGCAAATGTGGCACACCTGATTGAAA
>JAQIBZ010000231.1 GCA_027858815.1 Desulfobacteraceae bacterium | reverse complement strand
ATTTGGTTGTCATCGTAAAGACAGATTAATTTTGAGAGACCCAGGTGTCCTGCAAGAGAGGCAGCTTCTGAAGTAATCCCTTCCATCATGTCCCCGTCACCGCACATGACAAAGGTGTTATGATTGACAATGTCATAACCGGTTTGATCGTTGGGCTGGTTGAACAGGCTGGCCAGATGACATTCGGCCATGGCCATTCCTACGGCATTGGTAAATCCCTGGCCCAGCGGGCCGGTCGTCGTTTCAACGCCGATGGTGTGACCGAATTCCGGATGGCCGGGGGTTTTGCTGCCCCATTGCCTGAATTTTTTAATATCATCAAGGGTGAGTCCGTAGCCGGTCAAGTAAAGCAAACTATAAAGCAGCATGGAGGCGTGGCCGCCGGACAGGACAAACCGGTCCCTGTCATACCAGTCCGGATTTTGGGGATTATGTTTTAAAAACCGGGTCCAGAGAACATAAGCAGCGGCTGCTAACCCCATCGGAGCGCCGGGATGGCCGGAGTTCGCTTTCTGGATTGCATCCATGGAAAGGGTGCGAATGGTATTCACGCATTGTTGGTCAATTTCTAATCCGGCCGGACATTCATTCATTTGATATTTCTCCTTTTATATTTTTTAAAGTGCTCGTAGGAATTCAGGTTTTAACGCCACCCGCCCGCCAAGGGCTTCGTCAATCAAATAAAGCGTTTTTTTCTTTTCCTCCGGGAATTTTGCCCGGATGGGAAGATAGTTGGATGCATGATTGGCATGGAATAGTCCGTTGGACAGATCGGTATGTTGAATCATGGTCCGGATTTCCTGAAGCATTTCAACGGGTTCAATTAAAGAAAATGTTCCTGATTCATACTCATCATACATAGGCGTGCCTGGAATCAGCATCAGGCTGAGCGCCCCGACATATTCCGGATCAATGGCAGACAAAACTTTGCCTGTGGCTTCTGCATGGATTTGAGAACGTTCCCGCCCGGCAATCCCGAGAAGGACCGTTATGGAAAGTTTGATGCCGACCGCGCGGATTTTTTTTCCCATTTCTATCATGGTGGCAGACGTGGCACCCTTGTTAATATTTTTCAATGTTACGTCATCGCCGGTTTCAAGACCCATGTAGGCAATGTCGAGCCCTAATTCGTGGAGTTCCTCTAACTGCTCAGCAGTTTTCATTTTGATTCCTTTGGCATTCGCATAAAGTCCCACACGATTTACCCAGGGAAGCTGTTTTCTGATTTCAGTTAATATCATCACCAGTCTTTTTTGGGGAATGATGAGAGCGTCACCGTCACAGATAAACACCCGGTTCTGATTTCTGCAGTATTTGGCAGCAAAAGCGATATCTTCCAAAATGATGTTATCGGTTTTTATTTTAAACCGTTCGCCTTTATAAGCACCGCAAAAAGTGCATTTATTATGTGAACATCCCACAGTGGCCTGAAGCAGAATACTGTTTGCTTCGCTTGGCGGACGGATCATATTTCCTTCATAATGCATTGTTTTTTTCTCCTGTTAAAAACTGCCTGATATTTTTTCTATGATAAATAGTAATAAATGTATCAATAAGCAAATAAGAATTTCAACACTGAAAGCAAAAAAAAAGGGATGCCCTGTAGGGCATCCCTTTTTAAATTGATTAATTATTTATTTAACGAAGCTTAGTAACCTCTGCTTTTCAGGTCGCTGGCAATATCAACATAAAATTCATTTTCATCAAAACCCGGTGTAATACCGAACAACTGGCCAACAATATTTAAATGGTCACAACCGGCACTGTACCATGCTGCATCTTCGGTGCCGCGAAAATTTCCCCATTTTGCACTGTTAACGCTGACCAGACCATCATTGGCGCCTTCATATGCCAGAAGAACCAGCCATGTGGCTTCCAGAATAACGCTCGGGCAGGAGGTTTTCGCTTTGGCGGCCCAACTTTGGTAATAAACACCGGAAACATTTAGTGTGTTCGGGTTAAATGTATCGATCATGTAGGGGCGGGTCATGTCATAACCGTTGTCCAGGCTGTTGGGATTGGTATCGCCGAAAATAAAGGCGTATACAAAATCAAGCGTCCCGCCGACCAGCCATTCCATAGAATTCGGAACAACGCCGACGATTATATCAGCGATGGCGCTTCCTCTGTGAGGTCCGGCAATACTGGTGTGGCTTGCCACATATTGGCCGATACCTAAATTGGAGACGGCATCGCGGGTGTAAATTGTTCCGTGGGAATGGCCGATAATATTTAATTTTGCGGCACCGGTGTAAGCTTTGATTTGGAGAAACTGATCTCTAAAATCTTCCGCTTTGTTTCTGGTGCTGTCCATTCCGTTGACAGACGTAATGTAAACATCCGCACCTTCGTCTTCTAATGCTTCCGGGATTCCCCACCAGTAATCAATAATACCAAGGATTTCAGCAGAAGCACCCATGCCGTGAGCCATTACGATCGGATATTGAGTGTCACATGTATCGCTGCTTCCACCGGCAAAGACACTTCCTGGAATTAAAAAAATTGCTGTTAAAAAAATTGTTAAACCGATTAAAGTTAGCTTTTTCATGTTTTCCCCCTGAATTCAAATTATTTTATAGATGACTGCTTATTCCCATGAACATTGTTTACATATACTTTGACGTAAACGTAAAGGAAAGTCAATCAGGGAAAACCTGAAATTTTACTTCGAAAAACCTGACTTTTAATCCAATAAAAAAAGGACGCTTGAAAAAGCGTCCTTTTTTTGTGGAATGGAGCCTTCCTTAATTTCAATTACGGAAGGGGATGGATAAAATTAATATCCGCAGTTTTTGAGATCGCTGGCGATGTCAACGTAGAATTCCGGTGCGTCAAATCCCGGGGTGATTTATAGGGGTGTTGAATGGTGGCGTTTGGACTTTTTTATTTTTTATGTGTAGGCTGTATTGGCGCGGAATCCGGCTGAAGGAAGGTACAAGACAATGTCATTAACTTAAGACATATGCGTAGGGGAGGGGTTTACCCCCTCCCAGTATGGTTCGCCATTTTGCGGGAGGGGGTAAACCCCTCCCCTACATTGAAACCTCGTAAGTTAATGGCATTGAGGTACAAGATACAAAAATATCGGGTGTAAGGCATTTCCTTTATTGATCTTTTTTTCTTTCACCTTCAGCCTTATACCTTATACCTGAGTTCCTTATGTATCCAGAGAAGTCAGTCCCTCCCTGAGGGCAATCTTGGTCAGTTCCGCAACACTTTTTGCATTTAATTTTCGCATAACCTGTTGCCGATGGGTTTCAACGGTCTTGACGCTCACATGAATCCGGGTGGCAATATCTTTTGTTTTCAGGCCTTCAGCGATTAACTGCAGGACTTCTCTTTCTCTGGCAGTCAGTGTAGAAGCAGGAGAACTGTCGCTGCTTTCCAATATGCTTGCGTAATCTTTCATAACCGTGTCGGCTATTTTCTGGCTCATGTAGTTCTGGTTGGCGACAACAGCAGAAATGGCAGAAACCAGTTCATCAAATGCACAGTTTTTCAGTAAATAACCTGAAACTCCGGCTTTTAACATGCCGACCACATACCGTTTGTCAGAATACATGGAAAGCGCAATGATTTTTGTCTCCGGAGATTCGGCAATGATCTGTCGGGTTGCCTCTATTCCGTTTAATTCCGGCATATTGATATCCATTACAATGACATCCGGCGAAAGATCTGAAGCCAATCGAACCGCCTGCCGTCCGTTTTCCGCTTCACCGATAACGATCATATTTT
>JAQIBZ010000206.1 GCA_027858815.1 Desulfobacteraceae bacterium | reverse complement strand
AGATTAAGATTATGATGATGATTAAGATTATGAAAATGGAGTATTGGTATCATCAATTCAGTAGACCATGCCCTCTGGGCTTAACCCAATGCCTGGCCCTTTGGGTCAGGATTTTTACTTTTAGGCAGTGGCATGCATCATGCAATATACATTAAAATTAAGATTGTTCGAATGTTCAGAAGATCTTTCAGATATCTATATGAAGCTCGCAACAGCGACAGCCATTTTTCAGGAAGAGAATAAACGAAAAAGACGCCATACCTGAAACCAGGACAAATCAGATGGCATCCTCTCTTTTTGGCCGAACTGTTTAAATACACCTGAATTGTATAACCGCCTGAGGAAGGTGGGAATATTCTTATTTAATAAAACGGAGGTTTAAAAATGGCTCCCATAACAAGTAGACGTCAAAGCGTGAAATTTGAAATTAAAGCCCCGGAAGCCGAATCGGTCTTTTTGAGCGGGGATTTTAACGAATGGAATGGGAAAAAACACCCCATGAAAAAGAATGGCGACGGGACATGGAGTAAGACTATTATGATTGGACCGGGAACTTATGAATACAAATTCCTGGTTGATGGAAATTGGGAAAATGATCCCAATAATGGAAACTATTCTCACAATAATTTCGGTACGCAGAATAACTGGATACGGCTTGGCTGAACGGGTCGGTTTTTCCAAATTTTGTATATCACTGGCCCTCTGTTTATGGGGATGGATACCCATGCACTTCCAGAGCCAGCCCATGCCGGCGCCTTAGAAGTCTTTGCCGCAGCCGGAGTCTCTGTGATGGTCCAGTCGGGATTAAGATATACACCGACACCGCTTGAAGAAAAATTCGGCTGTTCAGTGTATGAACGTATGGATGCGCCGGCAAACGGGCAGCAAAAGGATATTCTAAAACGGCTTTCTCCTGATATGATTGTTGCAAAAGAGCTTGCCGGTGAGCCGATCATCGCAAAACTAACCCGGGCGCCCGGAAACGATGCGGCCATCGGCGGTTTAAAAGTAGTAACCGAAAATGAAATGAAATCTTGAGACTTTGCGTTCAACCACTGATTAGTCATATAAAACAGATACGAAGGTCATTTTATATTCTCCAGTCAGTTGAATTTTAAAACCCAAACAAGAAATTTTTTACAGTATGTAAAAGAAATGGACACTTGTCGTGTTAAACAGATGAACGGTCACATAGATTGCCGGCATTAAATTCAGGCAATTGGAAATCTTAAAGAACAACGAAATAGTGGCACATTCTTTGCTTATTTAAGGGGGGATACCACAGAAAATTTTAACAAAAGCACGGGTAATTTTTAAAAAGATTGAACCAGCAATTGCAAGGAGGAAAAATGACAACGCAATTATCCAAACAAACCCCGAAGCGCCGCCGCATAAAATTTACATTTAATGCAAAAGAGGCTGCGTTCGTTTGTCTTTCCGGTGATTTTAATAACTGGAGCGAAAAGCGGCATGTTATGGATGAAGCCGGTCCCGGCACATGGACCAAAACCCTTTTATTACCTCTTGGTGTATATGAGTATAAGTTCAAGGTGGACGAGCAATGGGTCAATGATCCGCAAAACGAACAATTGAAGCTTAACTGTTTTGGAACAGAAAATAATCTGATTCAGGTCCGGTAATGACAGAACTATTTAACATCAATGATTTTCCGAATTTACCGAAAGAAATCAAAGGGCTCGGCGAACTGGCCGAAAACCTTGATTGATGCGATTCGGGAACGCTCACGGCTCCGGTGGGCCAGGTAGCATATCAGTCCGTCCATTATTTTAGCCAATGGATCGTTGTTAGACCCATCTGTTCTGACAATTGGTTTTGCCCGGCGTTTTGCCACATATAAACGCGCTGATCTGATCTTTTCTGATATGAACCGATATTATATTATATTTTGAGGAGGATGTATGACCATTCAAAAAAAATTGCTGGTACTGGTGGATGGTTCCGAACGATCCATACAAACGGTTAATTATGTTAAGGATTTTATGCCTGTTGATGATAACACACAAATTGTGCTGTTTCATGTGTTCAGCGGCATTTCGGAAGAATATCTGGAGTTGTCGGATAACCCAAAATGTCATAGTGACGTTCGTATATTAAGAGAGAGGTTAGTGGCGCATCAAAGAAAAAACTGGCAGTATATTGAACGGGCTAAAAACATTTTGGTCTCACGCGGATTTTCGGAACGGTTAATTGAAATCAAAATTCAATCGTTGAAACAAGGGGTTGCCAGAGACATCATCAATGAAGCAAAAAACGGTTACAGCGCAGTTGTCCTGAGAAGACGGGGAATGGGGGCGCTGAAAAGTATTATTCTGGGCAGTGTTGCGGTAAAGCTATTACAATCTTTAACATTTATCCCGATTATCATTGTGGGCCAGGTCCCTCCCGTTAAGAAAATTTTGTTCGCCGTAGATACGTCTCCTGCTTCGATGAAAGCGGTTGAATTTGCGGCTTCATTGTTAGGCGGACGTGGGTATGAGGCCTGTGTTTTTCATGCGATTTTAAACGTATGGACAATAGATTCCGAACTATCCGGAATGAATGATTTGCAAATGTCGAATAATTTTATTGAAGCATTTAAATCAAAAGCGGCGATAACGTTTAAGACTGTCAAAGACATGCTGATGAAATCCGGTTTTGAATCTGAAAAAATATCTGAAAAAATAATTACCGCTACAAGCAGCCGATCCGGTGCCATTGTCGAGGAAGCAGAAGACAGCGGCTACAGCACAATTGTCGTCGGCCGAAGAGGTCTTTCAAAAATTGAGGCTTTTTTCATGGGCAGGGTAGGGCATAAGGTTGTTTATGGCGGTAAAAAATTTACGGTCTGGGTTGTTTAGGAGAGTAAATTCTGACCGACCATCCGTTAAAATCCAAACTGGTGAACGGAGATACGACCACCGGTGAATTCTGCCAATATGAATATTCTTCCAGTGTCAGTTCAGATAAATTATTTTTTGTAAAAAAACCGATGTGCAAAGAATCGATCATGAAAATGAGGCACGCGCAAAAAGAACTTCGGTGTTTTTCCTGCGTTCTGGGAGAGATGCAGGGTAAATTTGTTCTGACCGCAAAGCCCATTAATTATGGGCCTGTTGACGCATTGACGGTCGGCACGGTGGCCGACCCTACTGACACATTGACGGTCGGCACGGTGGCCGACCCCTACGATGCGTGTTGCCGTAGGGCGGGCCACCGTGCCCGCCAGTCAAATTGAATAAAACAAATTTACCGTGGGGAGAGCTGGTCCTGTATGGACTCGGTATGTTTGATATGTTAAGGGCGTATGCCATTATAGAAGTTAACAAAGTTGTTGAACCGCTGGCGGAATTTGAAACCGGGAACCTGTTTGCGTGCGGCTCTTCGGAACCTGCGGCGGAAGAAATGGTGGTTATTGATAACCTGAAACTGGGCCAGGTTCTCACTGTTAGAATAAAATGGTCCCTTTCAATTATTCGTGAATTGCTCTATGTTGTTGCCAGCATCAAATCTTGAAAAATTATTACTGAAAAAATAGTGATCATGAAGAAAAAAGAAAAAGATAAATTCATAAAAGAAATCCTGAAATTAAAGAGCGGGATAATTCGAGATAAAGTTGATGAAATATTCCGGACCCAACCGGATAACTATTATATCGCCAAAGAGCAGCATTTCTTTACCATTCACCAAACCATAATTCTTTTTATTCATGCAACGATTTTATAACAAACAAACCGGTGTGATTGAAGAGACGCTTTCCGGCATCGTAGATCGCGTCACCTTCCACAATCAGGAGAATGGTTGGGCCATCCTCCGGGTATCTCCCTTCAACAATCCGCATCAGCAGGAAACCGTGATTGTGCACCAGACAAAAGTGTTTGCCGGCGCGACCATAGAGTTCAAGGGCTCGTGGACCTATCACAAAAAGTACGGTCGCCAGTTTCAGGCAAAGGAGGCGGTTGAGAAGAAACCCGCCACAACGGCTGCCCTGGAAAAATATCTCGGGTCGGGTCTGATCAAAGGGGTTGGTCCGAAAACCGCCCGAAAAATCGTCAAGCATTTTGGCAAAAACACCCTGGATGTGTTTGAAGAAGAAATTGAAAAACTGACCCAGGTTCCGGGCATTGCCAATAAAAAACTGGAAATGATCAATGCCGCCTGGGTTGAGCATCGGGCCATCCGGGAAGTCATGATGTTCCTGCAGTCCCACGGGATCAGCACATTGTTCGCCGTTCGCATTTATAAGGAATACCGGGATGCTGCCATTGCCCTGGTTACGGAAGACCCGTATCGCCTGGCCAATGACTTTTACGGGATCGGTTTTTTCTCCGCCGACAAGGTGGCCCTCAGCATCGGCCTGGCCAGAGACAGCATTCAGCGCATCACCGCCGGTATCAAGCATGTGCTGGCCGCCAGCCGGGATTTCGGGCATTGTTTTTTAACCGAATCCCAGATTCAGGAACAGGTCCAGGTACTGCTGGAGTTAAATCTGGGGGAAAGGTTGCCGGATCTTCTCCGGCAGATGGAAAAGAACAGGCTGCTCATGGTTCGGGACCTGGTGCTCACAAAAGAAACAGAACGGTGCTACTACTCAAAATCCCTGTATTTTGATGAACTGTATGTGGCCAGAAAAATTACCGGTATCGGAGCTTCCCCCCAGGTTGACAAGCAACGGATCGAAAATTGGATTAACCGATATTGTGATGCTTTTAAGATTTCCCTGAGTGATGAGCAGGCCATTGCAGTGAAACACATTGCAGGGGAAAAGTTTTCCATCCTCACCGGCGGGCCGGGATGCGGTAAAACCACCACTACCCTGATCATTGTTCGGCTGCTTGAGGCCATGGGGGTGAAGGTACTGCTGGCTGCCCCTACCGGACGGGCGGCCCAGCGCATGACGGATGTGATTGGCAGGGAATCCAAAACCATTCACCGGTTGCTGGAATGGCAGCTCGGTAAGTTCAAGAAGAACGAAGAAAACCCCCTGGACGCGGATTTCCTGATTGTTGACGAGTGCTCCATGCTTGATATCAGCCTGACGGCGTCATTGCTCAAAGCCGTCCCGGATAACAGTCAGGTGCTGTTTATCGGGGATGCCGATCAGCTGCCGTCCGTGGGCGCCGGCAATGTGCTCAAAGACATGATCACCTCATCAAAGATTCCGTGCTTCCGGCTGACTGAGATTTTCCGGCAGGCCCAGGCGTCCTTAATCATCAGATATGCCCATCAGATCAACCATGGCAATATGCCGTATATCGACTCTCCGTTCAACAAACCGGAAATCTGGCAGAACGGCATTGATTGTTTTTTCCTGGATGCGGATGAAGCGACCCGGGAACAGATCGGTTTTGTTTCCCGAATCAAACGGTTCTATGACATTGACACTAAGGAACTGGGAAAAGATTCAGACGATGATCTGTATCAATTCCGCGTCAATGAACAGGTCGTCCCCTATGAGACGGAAATAACAATTCCAAAGAAATTTCAGCATGTCAACCTGGAAGCGGTTTACAATTCCGAGAACCGGGTGGAAGAACTCATGGCTGTCTTGAAAAAAGTGCATCCCTGGTCTTCCCTTCATTACGGGCTGTCTGCCACGGATATCGTTCAAAAACTTTATATGGAATGGATTCCCAAATATTTTGGCAGCAATTGCGAAATCCAGATCCTGTCCCCCATGACCCGGGGGAGTCTGGGCACCCTCAACCTCAATCAGATGATTCAGGGAACTTCCAATCCGGCAAGGGAAGGCGCGCCTCAGCTCAAGGTGGGGGATCGGTTTTTCAGGGTAGGGGACCGTGTGATTCACCGGCGAAACAATTATGACCTGAATGTGTTCAACGGCGATATCGGTATTATCAAAGCCATCGACAACCGCGAGCTCACCTGCACGGTGTCTTTTTTTCCGGACAACCGGGAGGTGTTTTACCAGAAAGAAGACATTGTGGAACTGGATCTGGCCTATGCCATCACCATACACAAATCCCAGGGAAGTGAATTTGAGATCGTGATCATCCCGGTAGTGACCCAGCATTTTAAAATGCTGTTCCGGAACCTCATTTACACGGGATTGACACGGGCAAGAAAATACGCATTTTTTGTGGGAACGCGAAAGGCTCTCGCCATGGCAATCAAGAACCAGGATACCTCCTGTCGGCAAACGGCGTTGAAGGAATTGCTGACAGGAGAAGCTCATTAAGGGAACTTCCAAATATTAATATACCAAACTTGGGCGTCGATCATCGTCCGAAGTCCGGTCTATGTGCTTCCTTTTGAAGTGAAATACAGAGAAAACCCGGGCATGGATCAAAAGAGTGGCTTAGGGATTTATTTAAATGTCGAAAACCTGGTCCTTTGGGCCAGGTCAGAGATATTTGGCTCTGCCCGCCAATGATGATTTGGTTAAATTCTTAATCGTAATCATTCTCGTAATCATAATCTTTTGGGCGAAAGTCTGTATCAAAAGACAGATTAAGATTATGATTAAGATTATGAAAATGGAGTATTGGTATCATCAATTCAGTAGACCATGCCCTCTGGGC
>JAQIBZ010000191.1 GCA_027858815.1 Desulfobacteraceae bacterium | reverse complement strand
TTGATTATTGATTATGTGTCAATATCAAATTCTATGCTGTTATGCGTGTCAGTCTGTTTATACTTGTAACCGAATGTCCCGGTTCGGATGACGATTGGTATTTGTCGTTGTTCGTCTTACAGAAGCAACTGAAAATTATTTTTAATATAGTGAGTATTCTTTGAAAAAATAAATAGATAAATATCCTTTTGTTTAAAAAACTTAAGTTGATTAAGGCTGCTCTTTATGCAAATATTTATTATTTGTGATTCGGTGGAGGCGATAGATTTGAGGTCGATTTATCTGTATATATTATTCTTCAGATGTTTCGATAATTTGTATCGTCTTTAACATTGAGGCGTTCAAGTTTAATAGTTCCAAATTTTTATAATTCAATAAGACTATGACCATATCGCTCAGCAAAAATCCGGAACCGCTTTTTCCGGCAGATATTTTGAGTACGATCCAAAAAGATAAACTGTGGCGCGTGGCCCATACCAAAAGCCGGCGTGAAAAAGCGCTGGCCCATTACCTGGCCCTGGCAGGAATTGGATATTATCTGCCCATGTTCAGTAAGCAGCAATCCAGTGATAAACGGGTTCGTTACAGTTTAATTCCGGTATTTAATGGTTATCTTTTTTTTCGGGCAGATGATTCTGAACGTCATAAAGCCATACGCTCCAATCATATTGCCAATATTATTGATGTTGGTGATGAATTAACGCTCATGAAGGAACTCAGCCAGATCCAAAAAACGCTTTCCGGCAACACCAAAGTATATCCTTATGATTTTATTAGTAAAGGGCAGCGGGTTCATGTTAAAAAAGGCCCGTTAAAAGGGGTTGAAGGCATTATTGTAAGAAAAGATAATAATTACCGGCTGGTGATTTCAGTGGAAAGTATTATGCAGTCAATTTCTGTTTCAATAGATGCGGAGCTTGTGGAGCCGTTTATTAGTTGAAAGCAGATGAAATTGAAACAAAATGCTCTGGCGATTTGAATGCGGAAAAATCAGCGGGGTATCAAATTATGTATCCTTGATAGTGGGCTGAAAGTTTTACTCTGCCCCCGAAAGGGGCGGAGTGCGCACAAAATCCGATAATGCATAATCATTTATTGCAATATATAAAATCATGCTGCCTGAACATAAAATCCTGATTGATTTTTTAAACAACCGGTTCGATGTTTTCCATCTGGAAAGAATAGCTCCGGAAAGTTGGGGCACTCTTGTTTCCGAAGCTGGCCGACACCGGGTCGCCCCATTGCTGTACAGCAAGATCAAACTGGCAGAAGCTGAGTCAATAATTCCGATGAATGTACTTCAGAAACTTCGGGAAAAGTATCTGGCAAATGCTTACCGGAATACCGTACTTTTCCATCAGTTATCAGAAATAGTCACTCTTTTGAATAAAAAAAATATCCCTGTTATTCTTTTGAAAGGCGCTCATCTGGCCGAGTTTGTATACAAAGATATTGCTCTTCGGCCCATGTCGGATCTGGATATTCTGGTCAAAGAAGAGCATCTTTCCGAAGTCGTCCAAATCGCTTTTAGCGCCGGCTATCAATTTTTTTATGAAAAACAAAATGCAAAAAAAAAAACCAACGACAGCTATTGCTATGATATTTTAAAATATTACAAACATTTCCAGCCGCTTATTCATCCAGAAACAAAATGTTTGCTCGAGATCCACTGTTTCATCACCGAAGTCGGCAGTCATTTTCAAATCCCTGTATCAGACCTTTGGGATTCTTCGCAGCCTGCCACATTATATGGGAACGTAGTATCCCTTTTATCTCCAGAAGATCTGATCATCCATTTGTGTCTGCATGCTGCCTATGATCACCTGTTCGATTTTGGTATGGGTGCCCTTTATGATATTTCAAAAATAATAGATCATTGCGGTGAAAGTATAAATTGGGACAAGATTGAGCGTCGTTCAATGCGATGGGGGGCTGACCGTTGTCTTTTACTGGCGTTATATTTTACAAAAAAATGGCTGGGCGCGAGCATACCTGATAAGATATTTGAAAATTTTCAAATCGACAACATGGTTTGTATTGCAGAAAAAAATATATTTAAAACAGCCAAAAAGATTTCCCTGCACCCGCATTTTATCCATTGGCGCAACCGAAAGAGCGTGCGTGATAAAATAAGCTATATTCAGGGCGTATTGTTTCCTTCCCGTGATTTTATGGCCAACCGATATATAAAGCCGAAGCATTCCAAGGTGATATTCAGTAGTTATTTTTTTCGGTTTCTTCAGGCTTTGCAAGGCTTATTTACCATAGCAAAAGCCGTATTTCAGGACAATGACTATGTCTCCCGCCTGAAAAAGGGGGATAATGATTTTCGCCTGAGAGAATGGCTGACAAGATCGTAATCGCTATAAGTCACAATGGCTTTTTCCGTAATCAAGCAATTTTTAAAAATACACAAGAAGTTCTTAATGAATTTTATCTGCCGATTTTAAAAAATTGACAGATAAAACCATAAAAGGTATTCTAAAAGTATCATACTTATAAGGGGCATAATAATGAATACTCAGAAAGTTGCTATTACAATTCCCAAAAAAATTGTTACTATGATTGACATGATAAGCAAACAGAAGGGGATATCCAGAAGCAGGTATATTTCAAATGTGCTTCGTGAACAACTTGTAAATGAGCAGGAACGGAGCATAAAGGAGACTTACGACAGAGTTTTTTCAGATGCTGAAATCAAAAAAGAACAGCTGGAAACAGTAAATTGGTTTGAAGAATCAGGACATGTTGAGGGCCAGGAATGGTAATCCGAAATGGATCGATATACTGGGTGGATTTTTCTCCGGGAAAAGGTTCTGAGCCGATGGGAAGGCGTCCGGGGTTGGTAATTCAGGCGAATGTGTTGAATGACAGCAAGCTGAATACGATAGTGATGCTTGCCATTACATCGACCTTGAAGTTTGGTGAGTTGCCGGGAAATGTCGTTTTAAGGAAAAATGAAGCCAACCTGCCTAAAAAATGTGTTGTCAACGTAACCCAGATTAAATCAGTTGATAAAAAGAGTCTGAAGGAGAAAATTGGTACTCTACCGCCTAAAAGAATG
>JAQIBZ010000190.1 GCA_027858815.1 Desulfobacteraceae bacterium | reverse complement strand
GCACTGTTAAAGGGGGAAGATGCACCGTTTGTAATGGAGCTGCCGCCATACCGGGTCCCTATGATGAAAAATCTTCTGATTCATATGTGGGACCGCGGCAAGATGTTTTTAAAAAAAATGGGCGGTATTATACTGGTCGGTTCCGTTGTGATATGGGTGCTGTCAAATTTTCCGCAAAATATTCAATATTCCAGAGACTATGATGCACAGATCGTCCAGATCAACCAATCCTATGAGCAGAAAGTCAGTTCAGGAGAATCACTTGACGATGAGCGTCTTTTGCAGACAAAAGAGGATTTTGTTGAAAGACTTTCCATTGCAAAGGAAGCAGAAAGAGCGGAAAAATCATTTATCGGCAGAATTGGAAAGACGATTGAGCCCTTATTTTTACCTATTGGGATTGACTGGCGGGGAAGTGTCGCACTGCTGACCGGGTTTGTGGCAAAGGAAATTGTCGTCAGCACCATGGGCGTTTTGTATGCTGCAGAAGGAGATGCGGAATCGGATGCATTACGAAATGCGCTGAAGAAATCCGGAATGACACCGCTATCCGCCCTTTCAATGATGATATTTGTTCTTCTGTATGTTCCCTGTCTGGCAACTATCGGTGCCATCACCCGGGAAACCGGGTCCGTGAAATGGACGCTATTTAATATTGCGTTTACCACCGGTGTGGCATGGTCAATGTCGTTTGTGGTTTATCAGGGCGGGCGACTCCTCGGCTTCTAACACAAGCCTGATTTGCCCATTTGCTGTGTTATAAGTGGATTGCGGTAGCCACATAGCCACACTACAGCTTCACCACTTATGCCTTGCAAATGAACAAATCAAACTTGTGTGAAATCGGGTAGTGATTACTCTCTAATCATCAAAGAGACGGCACATTAAGGGACGTGGGAAATAATAATTACCCCAGATGGCGAATGATTTTGGTTCGTATTCAAGGCGCGATGAAGCGAGCATATCGAGATATGTGAGTTTTATCGCAACAAAGAATACGGGCCAAAAGACAAGTAAGATGGGATAATTATTTTTTTCCACGTCCCTAACTGCGTTATTCAGCCATTGAGGTAGAAATATTACATCTTCAGGCTGAAGTGCCTTGTTACTGCACCGCTCAGGCCCTTGAATGATTTTGCTGTTATTTTATTTAGCAAGTCTTTTTAGCAAAATATCTTCGATATTTCGTCTGGCATCTAAAACAGATAAAACATAAACTTTCATCTCTGTAATTCTAAACATAATTCTCCATGGGGATACAATTAATTCCCGATACTGCATAATGCCCTGGTCTTTTAGTTCCGGAACAATTCGACATTTTTCCGGCATGGTATAAAGACTTGAAGTCTTATTTTTGATTTCTTTATAAATCGTTAACGCATTTGCAGGACTATCAATTGCGATATAGTCAATTATTTCTTTTAAATCGTTTTCTGCAATACGGGCCCAGATAATTTCATAAATCTGATTCATTAAGCCTGACTTTCAGTGAGCTTTCTATTTCGTTGAACACATCCTTTTGGGATTTTATTTTTCCATCTTTAATATCTGATTCGCCTATGGAAAGTGCTTTGAGTATTCCGATAGCATTTCGCATATTCTCGTAGCTTTCAGGATCTTGAAGAACAGCACGTGGCTCACCGTTTTGTGTTATAATAACAGGCCGATGGGTTAAGTTGATTTGATTTAATAAATCCGCTGCTTTTGCTTTTAAGTATGTAACCGGTTTTATGTCAGTTGTAATATTCATTTTATTCCCTCCGATCTCAATATGATACTAAATTCAGATCGGTTGTCAAGGGCAGTTTTTTAACAGTTGAGATCTTTTCATCAATAAAAAAAGGCACGAGGATAGAATATCGTGCCTTTTTTCGTGGATGTCTGGTGATGAAATTATTAGGGAATTTCCAAATATTAATATACCAAACTTGATTGTCTTTTTGGTCGCCTTCTTCGTTGTGTCAACAATTACATAACTGGTTATGCGCCTGTTGACGTGCCTTGAATACGACCAAAGATTCTACGGAATTTCGGTATATTAATATTTTCCACTTCCCTTATTCACATCGCATGTGAAGAATCTTTCGATATCATGGGGATGATATTAAACAGGATCTTATCCCCTTCAGTGTGAGCGTTGATCCGGCTGGATTCTTTCATATCTCCTTTTAGGATTTCCATAGACAACGGGTTTTCAATGTACTGTTGGATTGTTCGTTTTAAGGGTCGTGCGCCATACACCGAGTCAAATCCTTTTTCCGCAAGAATATCTTTGGCATCATCCGACAGTTGAAGTTCGATATCCATGCCCGAAAGTCGTTTCACCAGCTGTTCCAGCTGAATATCAACAATTTGACGAATCTGTTCGTGTGTCAGGTTCTGAAAAATTATGGTTTCGTCAATCCGGTTTAAGAACTCCGGCTTGAAACCGGCCCGCAGCGCCTGGAAAACCTTTTCTTCGATTTCGGCCCGATTGGTCTCCGTCATTTCCAGAATCAGGTGGCTGCCCACGTTGGATGTCATGATGATCAGTGCGTTTTTAAAATCAACAGTTTTTCCCTGTCCGTCTGTCAGGCGTCCATCATCCAGTATCTGTAGAAGCACATTAAAGATATCCGGATGCGCTTTTTCAATTTCATCAAACAAAATTACCGAATAGGGCCTCCGTCGGACTGCTTCGGTGAGATATCCGCCTTCTTCATACCCGACATACCCCGGAGGAGCGCCGATCAGGCGGGAGACGGAATGTTTTTCCATGTATTCCGACATATCCACCCGGATGATGGCCTGTTCATCGTCATAGAGGAATTCTGCCAGAGATTTGGCTAATTCTGTCTTGCCTACCCCGGTAGGTCCCATGAAAATAAACGATCCAATGGGTCGGTTCGGATCCTGAAGGCCGGAGCGGGCCCGGCGAACCGCATTGGAAACAGCAATCACCGCTTGATCCTGACCGATCAACCTGTTTTTTAAGCGGTCTTCCATGTGCACCAGTTTTTCCCGTTCGCCTTCGAGCATTTTCTGTACAGGTATGCCCGTCCATTTGGATACGATTTCTGCAATATCTTCCGCATCCACTTCTTCTCGGAGCATTTTTCGGTGAACCTGAAGGTCAACCAGCTTTTGATTGGCCTGCTCAAGACGGCCTTTAAGTTCATTTCGTTTGCCGTATCGAAGTTCAGCCACTCTCTCAAGGTTGCCTTCCCGCTCAGCCTGGTGTTCTTCAATGTCGACCTGATCCAGTTCGGATTTGAT
>JAQIBZ010000182.1 GCA_027858815.1 Desulfobacteraceae bacterium | reverse complement strand
ACAATGTTCATTGCAGGGATCAAATAATAATTTAAAAGGATATTTAATAAAGCGCCGGCCAAAAGTCTGAAAAAAGCGAGCTTCTGGTTATTCTCAGCCATATGCCAGCGCCAGGCTGCGTTATTTAACCCAACAAAGACACCTGCCCAAGCATGAATTCTCAGAACACTATGTGCGTTAGCATAGCTTTCCCCAAATAGGACACAAATTATTTGTGATGAAAACAAACTCAAAGGAAGAGCAAAAATAATTGAAAGAAAAACAATCAGATCAAATAGCCCCTGAACTCTTTCAACATAGAGTTCCTGATTTTTCTTTTTTGCTAATAAAATAGCCGGGAAAAGAGACTGAGATATAGCAACCGGAACAAAGTACCAGAGTTCCGACAGCTTAACTGCAACTGCGTAGTTGCCAACAGACGCATTATCCAACATCATTTTAATCATCACCTGATCAATTCGCATATAGATCATGACAGCGAAACCGGATAGCATCAGCGGCCATGAATCTTTAATAAGAATTTTAGCCTGATCAATCTGAAACCGCCAGTTCCCGAGCGAAATGCGTTGTTTAACATACATAATGCAAAACACGAGACCCTTGACAGCATGGTCGATCACAAAAGCCCATGCAAACCAAACCAGCGATGCCCCTGACCAGATTAGAACCAGTTTCATTGTCGAAGATGCAATCAACCCTGAAATGCTGCCAATTGAGGCCAGTCTGACCAAAACCAGTGAATGAAAATAAAATTCTATAACCTGAAAGGCCTGTAAGAAATAACCCACGGCAATAATTATGACCAGTACCCGGGTCAATGGATCACTGTCAGTAAAATGTATCGCAACAGAGACAATACCTATAAGTACCAACCCGCCCACCAGACGCAGACCAAAAGCTGTACCCAGCAGTTCATCCTTACTTTCCGGATGCAGAACTGCATTACGAACAACAATCCCATTCAACCCCAGATTCGCAAAAGCACCTAAAATAGCCACAAAACTCATAGCGAAACTAAGCAGCCCAAACCGTTCCGGGCCCAAATAGCGTGCTACGTATACACCAACGAACAAACCAAACAGCAGACGCAAAACTTTGTCCGTCATGAGCCAAGCAGTGTTAAAAAAATATTTTTTTATTTTTTTGTGCTCAAACGACTTAAACATCATTATCTCAGGCTAATGCTCATTATTTACCAACATAGAAGCTGAGTTGACTGTAAAATTATCGGACTGCCATTAATGGGACTGAATAAAAACGGAAGGCATCGAATCAATTTATCAAATCATTAAAAACCCCCTCTTCTCATGGAAAAGAGGGGGCACATACTAAAAAAATAATATTTCAACTATACAATAATTAACAAAAATCCGTCTATTCAAGCAAGAATAAAGTTTTCATTTGATCCTCGGTCAAGGCGTTATGTACAATGAGAACATCATCAATTGCTCCATTAAAAAATTCTATGGGAAATACACTGTTGTCAAAACTGCTTGCTTCGGAACCTGCCCCAATAAACCCATATCGCGTGACACCGGTACCAATAGGGCCAGAATGGACATTTGCCGACGCAACAAGCTCACCATCAACATAAATTTTCTTATTATCACCATCAGCATTTGAATTAAACCATGCGCAAATAAAATGCCATTGGCCGTCATTATATTTAACTCCATTATTACTATTACTACTGTGCAAAGCATCTTTTACTCCAGCATCAGCAGTCCGCCAAAGAACAGTATCCCCTGCATTATAATCCCCTTCCGCTTGTAACGCAAGTCGCCAATAATCTGACCAACCAAAGGACATTATAATATGACTTTTTGGATTAGTTGATTTAACCCACGCGCAGACTGTAATTTCATCTATTGTATCCGGAAAAGCCTCACTATTACCCCCATAATGAAAATCTTGTATCGCAATATAGGATTGATTGCCGTCAAAGGCATAAGCACTATTCGAAGTACCGAATCTGTCAGTGGTCAAAGTCGCGTTGCCTTTTGGGACACCATCATATCCGTTTCCGCTAATGTCATTCGCATTACCGTCAAACGGGTAATATGCAACAAGCCCCGGCAACTGAAGCTCAGTCACGTTAACACCAATATTTTTCCATACGCTATTGCCGGAATCATTTATTTGCAAGGTTGCGCTACCCGGACTTTTGACCTCCGGCAGGCTCAAAACAACCCTGGAATTGGCATAACTATTAAAAACAGGCGTTACAATGACAAACGGACTTGAAATATCCCACTCATAAGCGGGTGTGTTTTTAAAACCGTCAGAGTCGTAGGTAAAGGCTTCCAGCGTATATGTAGGACTATATAAAAGAAAGTTCCCCATCATCACATATTGCAGATCGATATCACCTGTCAAACCGTCCGGATTCGTCACCGTTGAATTAACATATATCATTCCGTCAATGCCTTCAAAATAATTGCAGCTTTCAAAGCTGCCGCTGACTTTGTTTCCAACAGCCGTATTGCTGTTATTGTTTATAGTGGCAACCATTGTTTCGGCCCTTTCGCACGTTACCGCAGGCGCAAGGTAGCTTCTATAATCAAGCCAGTAAAAACTGTTGGCATATGGATATACTGCATCATCCTGAATATTAATCAAGGTCTGTTGCAAGTCAGTATAAAATACATCGGTAACTTGTTTCCCACTATCGGAAGTTAGGCTCACCTTGGTTTTATTGCCGGGATCGGGTACTGAATAAAAACCTGCGTTGCCGAAAGCGATCAGGTCATCGCTATTTTCCGACACCAGATCATCGCCCACGCCCACGCAAATAACCTGTCTGTCTCCGGTTTCATCCAGAACAGCATCGCGGTCATAGAAACCCGGATTGGACTGCCAACCGTCGGATAATACAACGACTACACCCTGTGAGAAAAAGGTATTGCCATAATATGGATTATTATCAATAAAACAGAGATTCAATGCCTGAATCATACCGCTGTAAAAATCAATAACCCCAACGCCAGAGTCAATACTATTGATGGCAGCGTTAACAGTATCAAGATCCGTCGTAAAATCCTGAATCAGGAGTGTGTCACCATACTCACTATAAGATACAATGGCTATCTGTTGCTGGATATGCTGGAACCAGCCGCTTCCACCCTTGAGAGGCCCCAGATCGGTTCTATCTAATGGATCATTAACCAGAGCCCGTTTGGCAAATACTTTGGCGGCATTTTTAATAAACGTCAGATTTTCAACATTGCTTGGAGAATTATCTATCAGCAATACAGTCTTCAGCACATAACTATATCCGGAGGGCAAATAATCGCGTTTGTGAAGATGAAGCTCAGAATCCTCCATGTCAATCTTGAGTCCGTTTTCCAGTACCGTCATGTCCTCACGGGCCAAATCTGCGACCCACTCCCACTGATTACACCAAGGGTTTTCATCATCATAATCATCTGCATCATAGGTTTTCCGAACCTGGAAGGTAGCATCGGCAAACCATGGCGCTTTGGAAGTGACAACATGCTGAAGCATCTCAAAGGATTCTTCACGCACTTTTACCTTGATCGTCAGGGTCTGGGTGACGTTATTTACCGTATCAGTAACCGTAAGGACGACATCTCCCGGACCGACAACAGTGACGATTGCTTGTGAGCTGTCATTGGCATCTGCCTTGATCGTTACGATACTGGTATCACTGGATGACCACTCATATTGAGATGGGTTGCCACCAGACTGGCTGTAAGTAAGCGCGGTAAGGGTTTCTGCCACTTCGCCGGTACCCTGACCCCGCTCCAAAACGATGACTTTCTCGGTAATGCCAGCCGGATCCGAGGCGGAAGCATTGAAATATATACTGGTATCGCCAGAGAAAAAAGCTTCACTGGAATAAGTTCCTGAAATTTGGGAATCCTCACCGTCATTACGGTTGTCCAGCAGAGAGAGGGTCACCGAATGGGTAAGATTCGTGTCTTTACTGGTGGTGCTGCTTCTATACTGAAGCCAGTAAAAGCCATCCGCATAAGCAAGCATCCTTTCCTGCACAACTTGCATCCACTCACAAAGATTTTCGTCCTGTGGATTCTTGCCGGCTTTTTCATCTGCTGCCTGATCCGGTTCCGGCACCGGATAAAAACCACCGTTCCCCAGCGTTTCAAGATCATCTAATGTAGACTGAGGCATCTCCTCGCCAACGGCAACAGTAATCACTTGTTTGTCTTTTCTCGCGGCAATGGCGTCATTAAAATCATAAAGGTTTGACGTATCTAATCCGTCGGTAACTGCTACAACAAACCCCTGAACAAATTCGGTTTCAGCCGGGGATTGATTGTCATCAAACAGAGCAAGTGACACGCGTACCGCCCCATAAAAATTGGTAGTGCCGTAGGATGGTTCCAAGTTAATCAGTTTTGTGTTCAAAGTCGTCAGATTACTTGTAAAATCTTGAATAACCGTCGGATCACCGGCTTCATCATAGGCGACTATGGCAATTTCCTGTTGTTGATGTTCGTCAATAAAATCAATCACGACCTGAGCGGCCTCGATCATATTCTCCAGCGGAAGCGGAGAACTGGGCGTATTATCCACAAACAATACGGTTTTCAAGGCATACGAATAGCCGGAAGGGAGTGCGATACGAGTGCGAAAATTCATCTCAGAATCAATCTTGGAGACATCAATGCCGTCTTCAACAAGGCTGACATCGTCAATCCCCAACCCGGAAACCCCCCATGAATTTTCATCAAAAACCTGAAAGGTCAAGTTCACAAACCAAGGGAATGCTGCGTAAAAATCCAATGAATCGTTTCCGACACCGGAGACGACGGACTGAATGCTTGAGGACTCGTCATCCACGACACCATCATACCCTTTCAGGGAATATTGATATTTTCCGCTACTGCCGCCACTATCACTGCACCCAATGGTCCCCATTACGGAAACCAGACTGAATACAAACAATCCGATCACACAAATTTGGTTTATCGTCCATAGGAGTCTGTTTTCCCGTTTCACCATTTTATGCTCCCCTTAAAATTAATGTTCTCATTGAGGTCCTATATATTTTTAACTTCTATTAAATATCATAAATATCAAAGGATGCAACTATTATTTGTATTTTATTGTCTGAACTGTGAACTTCGTTAATCATCCCGACAATTGGTTTATGCAAAAATTGCAAAAAAAACTATTCAATATAAAAAATTAAAAATTGGCCGGGTTGATTATTCATGCTTCGGCCGCAATATTTATGGAATGAAACGTCAATTCAACCTTTTTATTTTAAATTGACCAGTACCGCAGAATATACGAGCGACCTTATGATCTTTTAAAAGTCAATTCCTGTTTGTTCAAAAATTCCTTTCTTAAGTAAATGATCAGTGTTATTTAAACGATAAATTTAAAATTTTTGCTATTATCAACAATAAATGACGACTGATTCCAATTTATTTGAATGATTAGAGAAATCATCGAAAATCGAAGCCATCTGTTCTCCATCAGACATAACGTCGTTTTGATAGCTTTCATCCTCTTTCTCGGTGGAATAGTCTATTCAAACTCATTTCGTGCTGATTTTGCTTTCGATGATATTGGTTTTATCCTTAAGGACCCTGCGGTTCATATGACCGAGTTGACATATGAGGGTATCAAGACAGCGACGGTTGAGGGGTTGCCCAGGCACCGGTATCTGCCCAATATCAGCTTTGCTTTCAACTATTATTTCGGCCGGCTGAATCCCTTTGGATACCATGTGGTCAACCTGGCCATTCACCTGATGACCGCCGTGTTTCTCTTTCTTCTCATCCGCCTGACACTGCGGGTATATCCCCATAAAACAGATTCTTTCAATCCGGAAGTGATCGCCTTTTTTACGGCCATGCTCTGGATCGCTCAACCCGTAGGCACCCAGGCCGTCACCTATATCTGCCAACGCATGGCATCCATGGTGGCCATGTTTTACGTCCTCTCTCTTCTTTTTTATGCCCGGGCACGGCTATCAATGATTCAAACGCCGGGAAAGAAGGCAACAACCGGACTCTGCTTTGCCGGGTGTGCCGCCTCTGCAATATGTGCTTTTGCCACCAAGGAAAATGCCGGTACCCTCCCCCTCGTCATTCTGCTATATGAATGGTTCTTTTTTCAGAACATGAGGGTCCGCTGGTCTAAGCGGCAGCTCCTGTGGGGCGCTTTTTTTAT
>JAQIBZ010000179.1 GCA_027858815.1 Desulfobacteraceae bacterium | reverse complement strand
GAATTATGGCAGTGATGACCCTGCTTTACATATTGATTTTTCAGTTTCTGACAATACGCAAATCAGTATGGATCTTTTAAATGAGAAAAAAGACACACATCTCCTGGAACCCCTCTCTGACTGGATTAATGAAAAAAAAGCCACCGGGTTTTTAATAATAATTGTCTGCAGTTCAGAATCTCAGATAAAAAGACTGCAGTCTTTAATTGAACCTTACGGCATTTACGCCCGATTAACAGAGACACCGGTTGAGAAAATTAGATATAAAAAGTCAGGAATATATATCTGTCAGGGGAAGCTTTCAACCGGATTTGTAATGTATGATGAATTTCTTGCTGTTATAACGGATAACGAAATATTCGGTTCTAAGCAGCGTCGGAGACGGGTAAAGAAGAAATCCGGGGAAATAAAGACAGCCCTTCTTGATTTTGGTGAATTAAACACCGGTGACCTGGTCGTGCACATTGAACATGGCATCGGTGTGTACAAAGGCCTTGAAAAATTAACTTTTGAAGGGATCGTAAATGATTATCTTTTACTGATATATAAGGATGACGACAAACTGTTTTTGCCGGTTGATCGTCTGGATATGGTCCAAAAATATATGGGCGTGGATGGAATTTCGCCGGTAGTCGATAAAATGGGCGGTAAAGCCTGGCAGCGGATTCGTGCAAAAGCAAAAAAATCAGTTGAAAAAATTGCCGGAGAGCTGCTTGCCCTTTACGCTTCCCGGAAAGTGATCAAGGGATATGCATATACACCACCGGATAATTATTATCAGGATTTTGAGGCAAGTTTTCCTTACGAAGAAACATCTGATCAGTTAAAAGCCATTGACGATGTGCTTTGTGATATGGAAGACGAATCGCCCATGGATCGTCTGATATGCGGTGATGTGGGATACGGAAAAACTGAAATAGCCATTCGGGCAGCTTTTAAAGCAGTCAATGACGGTAAGCAGGTAGCCATTCTGGTTCCCACAACGCTCCTTGCCGAACAGCATGCCGTCACTTTTTGTGAACGTTTTGAAAGATATCCGGTGAACATTGACTGCTTAAGCCGGTTTCGTTCCAAAAAACAACAGCAGGCAATTCTGGGTCGCTTAAAAGAAGGTATTACCGATATCGTCATTGGAACGCACCGGCTGGTTCAAAAGGATGTAAAGTTTAAAGATTTGGGTTTGGCGGTAATTGATGAAGAACAGCGTTTTGGTGTGAAGCATAAAGAAAAATTAAAAAAAATGAGGGAAAACCTCGATGTTCTGTCACTGACAGCTACCCCTATTCCCCGAACGCTGCACATGTCGCTGCTGGGTGTAAGAGATATCAGCATCATTCAGACACCACCGGAACAGCGTCAGGCGATTATTTCTTATATTTCGGAATTTGACCCGGTCATGGTTAGCGAAGCCATACAAAAGGAAATGGATCGGAAAGGGCAGATATTTTTTATTCACAATAATATTAATACCATTTGGAATATTACGAAATATTTAAAAGAGCTGGTTCCGGAAGTCCGGGTGGCAGTGGCGCATGGCCGCTTGAGCGAAGCAGAACTTGAAAAAGCCATGTTTCAGTTTTTGAATAAAGAGATTGATATGCTGGTATGCACAACCATTGTAGAGTCCGGCTTAGATATTCCCAATGCCAATACAATTATTGTTAATCGTGCAGAGCGTTTTGGCCTTGCACAAATATATCAGTTAAGAGGTCGTGTCGGGCGGTCAAGCGAACAGGCATATGCGTATCTTCTTATTTCAAGAGAAGCTGCATTGACCCGAAATGCCGAAAAGAGACTCAGGGTTTTAATGGAACATACCGGGCTTGGCTCAGGTTTTCAGATTGCAATGAATGATCTGAAAATCAGAGGCGGCGGTGCCGCGCTGGGCGTATCTCAATCCGGGCATATTGCAGCCGTCGGGTATGATATGTTTTTGCAATTAATGGAAGATTCCATTGCATCATTAAAAGGAGAAACGGTTGTTGAAAAATTAGAACCTGAGATTAGTGTTCCCATGTCGGTATTTATTCCCGAATCATATATTGGAGACATAGACCAGCGGCTGATGACTTATCGACGGTTGGCGAAAATGAAGGAATTAAGAGAAGTCGCAGATTTTAAAGAAGAATTGATTGACCGGTTTGGCAAGTTACCTCCTGAAGCGGGAAATCTGCTGTTAAAAATTATGCTGAAAATCCTTTCTATCAAGGCAGGGGTTAAAAAACTGGATTTAAATGAGCAGATGCTTTTCCTCTGGTTTTCAGAACTGCACCAGAAGCACCCGTTTGCGTTGCTTGAAATGGTGGATGAAAACCCGAAACAATATAATTTTATGCCGGATAACGGACTGAAAGTTAAACTTAACGCGAATGGGTTGGGAGGAATTATTGCACAAACCAAAAATATCTTGATGGAGATTACCGGATATGTTAATTAATAAAATTTTAATAATTTCAAAGTATTATTTATTATAACAACTTAATTGCCTCTCGGATTGGTTTAAAAAACATGAAGAATAAAGTTTATTCATTTACAGTAAGGAAAAAGTTTTTTTCGGGGATTTTTCTTGGTTTGTTGGCAACGTTTGTCTCATTGTCTGCCGGTATCGCAATATCCGCTGAAGTGGTTGACCGGATTGTTGCTATCGTAAATGATGACATCATTCGTCTTGTAGAGCTTGACAAAGCAGCATTCTCATTTGAGGAACAGGTTCGCTCAAAGAAATATTTTGCTGATAAAGAAAATGAAGAGATCTATAAAATTCGAATGGAGATTTTAAATAACCTGATTGACGAAAAACTGGCTGATCAGGAAATAAGAAATTCCGGGATTTTTGTTGATGAAAGAGAAATTGACAATGCCATAGAACAGGTCAAGGCAATGAATTATTATTCTGATGAAGACCTTCGACGGGCATTGACCGCCAGCGGTGTCAGTATGGAGGAATACCGGGAGGAGATCAAACACCAGATCCTTAGAAATAAACTGGTGAACATCAAAATTAAATCAAAAATTATAGTCACCGACACAGATATTAAATCTTATTATGATAATCATCCGGAAAAATACGCATCCAAACAAAAATATCAGCTGAGAAATATTTTGATGACATATCCCGTTACAATGGATACGCAGTCGAAACAGGCCGTTTATTCTCGTATGGAAGGGGTTCTAAGGCAGCTTGGGGAAGGAGCCACGTTTCAGGAGATGGCGCAGGAAATTTCTGAAGCCATGAATGCGTCAGATGGCGGCAGCCTCGGACTCTTTTCACTTGATGAACTGAATGTCAATATTGCCGAAGCCATAAAAGATTTAAACCCGGGAGATGTTTCATTAATTACGGATACTGATCAGGGATACCAGATTTTTTTGGTAGAAAAAAAAGAAGAAACCGGCGGGCAGGCACTTTCTGAAGTAACGGAAGAAATAAGTCAGCTTCTTTACGAAGAATCGGTTAATGAAAAATTTCAGTCCTGGGTGGAGCATCTTCGGGAGGATGCGCATATTAAAATTATTCGTTAACAGGTCCCCAATCGACTATTATATAGTGGGAAGTGCCATTGAGCGACATTATTATGAATCCTGATACATCCTCTATAGCGTTTGGCAGATATCTTAAATCCATGCGAACGCAAATGGGGATATCCATCGATACTGTTGCCCGTGAAATCCGAATCAGTATCAGTCAATTGGCACTCATCGAGAATGAAGTTCATACGCAACTCTCAGATCCGGTCTATGTAAAAGAGATTCTTCGGGCATATGCCGGATTTATTGGTGTTGATGCTGATGATATTATTGATCGCTATACCATCAGCCGGTCGGAATTTGAAAAAAAAGAATCATCCGGTTTAAAATTTTTTAAATTTAAAAAAAAAGTGCTGCTCCGACTGTCTTTAACAACAGGCATTCTAATAATCATTATTGTATTTTTCATCTATATGATATACGGGTTCCAGTCAAATCCACTTCAAAACGCCGAAGCTGCTCATCCGAAAAAAACAGAGCATTATTCTTACGGGACCGGAAATAAATTAACGGTCGACGATTCATTACCAGCGAATCCAAAAGAGAAACTATTTCTAAAAATTGATGCCGTCGAAGACACGACATTAAATATTATTGTTGATGATGCAGATTCTCTGGAATATTTGCTTCATCCCATGGATCATATGGAACTTGAAGCATCTGAGAAAATTAATCTGGTGCTTTCCAATGCCGCCGGGGTTAAAATCTTATTA
The DNA here is from genome assembly GCA_027858815.1 of Desulfobacteraceae bacterium. Classification (GTDB taxonomy): domain Bacteria; phylum Desulfobacterota; class Desulfobacteria; order Desulfobacterales; family Desulfosalsimonadaceae; genus SURF-3. Next base: position 3,236 of record JAQIBZ010000179.1, on the reverse strand, counting down.
AATGAGAAGCAGGTCGATATTTCCGGGGCGAGTGGTGAGGTCGTATATATCGAACTGCCCCAAATAAATAAATAAATAAAGCGAAGATAGTCAATGTTAGTTGAACGAAATAGAATTTTAGCTGAAACCATTAAACGTTTGATGCGGCGTGGTGCCACTGCCCGGCTTCCAAAAATCATCAGCAAGGTGCATGCAGCGGATTTGCCGGAAGTTTTCCCGTCTTTGTCTGTAACCAATCAGCAGAAATTGTTTCAGCTGATCCACGACCCGGAAAAAAAGGCTTTAGTCATCAGTGAGCTGGATGAGGACATCAGCCTTAATATCATCGAGAGTCTGTCTTTAGAAGAACTCGCTGAAATAATGGACAACATGCCGTCTGATGACAGTGTGGCATTTATCAAAATGCTGCCCCAGAATAAAGCGGATGCAGTTTTGGGCATGATGGGAAAAATAGAATCTGAAGAAGTGGAAGATCTCCTGCGTTATGAAGATGATACTGCCGGTTCGATAATGATTCCGGATTTTATCGCTTTAAAAGAAAACATGACAGCAAAAGACGTCATTGATTCGCTTCAGTCTCAAGAATACCTCGATGTGGAAATGGCTTTTTATGTTTATGTTGTAGATAAAAATGATCGGTTGGTCGGTGTTAGTTCTCTGCGCCAGCTTGTTGTTGTTCCATCTTCAACGCCGCTTTATCAGTTTATGGGAAAAGAGGTTATTTCCGTTACCACCGACATGGACCAGGAAGAAGTCGCCAAAATTGTTGCGCGATATAATATTCTGGCGGTCCCGGTTGTTGATGAAGATGAAAGAATGGTGGGTATCGTCACCGTCGATGACGTTATTGATGTATTCAGAGAAGAAGCAACTGAAGATATCTTGAAAATGGCCGGAGTCGGGGAAGAGTTTGTTGAAACAAAATCTATTGTCCGAAGTACCCGGATTCGCTTGCCGTGGCTGTTTGCCAGTTGTGTCGGTGGTCTTATCGCATCTGTTATCATTGGACGTTTCCAGTTAAGTTTAAGCAAAGCAACCTACTTAGCAGTCTTCATCCCTGTAATAATGGGGATGGGCGGTAATATCGGAATCCAATCATCTACCATTGTGGTCCGGGGTCTTGCGACCGGTCGATTGCACATCAAAGATATCTGGTCATCCATGTCCAAAGAGATTGCCATAGGATTCATCCTTGGCTCTTTTTACGGTCTGTTGGTGGGCATTGTGGCACAGTTGCGTTATGAGCGAGAATTTCTCGCCTTGGCCGTCGGACTTTCGGTTGCCTGTTCCATGACCTTGGCAGCGCTTTCCGGATCGATGATGCCGATGCTTTTTGCCCGTATCAATATCGATCCTGCCGTTGCAACGGGACCGTTTGTAACCACGGCAATTGATATTCTTAGTGTGTCTTTTTATTTTCTAATTGCCACTAAACTGCTATGTCTTTAAATCCATGTCAACTTTTTCAACCCCTGCCATTCTGCTTCGCCGGTCATCATATGGTGATTATGACCTGATTGTCACTTTGTTGTCTCTTGAAAAAGGCAAGATTACGGTAATAGCCAAGAATGCTAAAAAAAGCCGCAAACGATTTCCCGGTTTGCTGGAACTTTTCTCTGTGCTTCATATTGAATGCCGGAATCCTCGGGGTCGGGGGTTGGCGTTTTTACAGGATGCTGCGTTGGAAAATCCGTTTTCATCTATTCGCGGCAATATTATGAAAACATCTTATGCGAGCTATTGGGCGGAGTTGGTTAATCTTTGGTTAGAGGAAGGAAAAGAGCAGAACCGGATTTATTATTTACTCAGGTTTTGTCTTGATTCTCTTGATACTGGAATTATCGGCAATGAAGAATTGAGCATCATTTTTCAACTACGGTTTTTAAGTTTTTCCGGTCTTTCCCCGAATTTTTCTCAGTGTAATCAGTGTCGGAAAAAAATGGATGAAATCAATGGATATCACCTTTTTTTTGAACTTGCAAAGGGTGGGATACTATGCAAAGGATGTTCATCAATCAGTTTGTATTCCCAGAACCTGAGTAGAGGCACCGTTAAGCAGCTTTTATGGATTCAGGAAAATGACTTAAAAACAGCCGGGCGCCTTAAGTTAAATCAGGCTGCTTTAAATGAAGGCCTTCAGTTTCTTGAAAAATTTATGGTATTTCATATTGGAAAAGAACCCAAAAGCCTTAAGTTTTTGCGGAATTTACGGTCCCATATGCCTTAATCCAGGTTAAATATAGTTTAAATTCTGCCTTTTAATGAATTAATGAACAGTCAAATAAACGAAATATTAAAATCTGAACGAATCGAAGCCTCTGCCCCCTGCCGGATAGATATGGGCGGCACGCTGGATATCAGCAGTTTTTACTATCCGCTGTCGTATCTTAACCCCTGTACTTTTAATATCGCTCTTGCCATGCGCACCCGGGTTCAGATTGTCCCGTTTGAAAAAGGGGTTATTAAAATATCTTCAAAGGGATTTGAAAGTGCTGAGTTTCCATTTAAAAAAGTACCCTTTGATCATCCCATGGGTCTGATGTTTGCCATTGCGGCATATTTTCAAATCGACGGCATTCATATTATTATTGAATCCGGTTCGCCGACGCGCAGTGCGCTGGGAGGCTCTTCGGTTGCAGCTGTTGCACTGATTGCAGCATTTAATCAGCTGCTTGACAAATCAGGCAGAACGATCGTTGCCCATGAACAGATTCCGCTGCTGGCCCATGGCATTGAAGAAAGTGTCGCCGGGGTTCCTTGCGGGTTCCAAGATCAACTGGCAGCTGTTTACGGTGGCATTAATGCCTGGTACTGGAAGGGTGCCGGATTTTCTCAGCCCTATATTCGCAAGCCGCTTTTGAAACCGGAACAGTATGAATCACTTTCCAAACATCTGTTACTGGCGTATTGCGGAATTCCCCATGAATCCAAAAATATCAACGGGCAGTGGGTCAAACAGTTTATTACTGGTGAATGCCGAACCCAGTGGGTTGAAATTGCCGAATGCACCCGTGCGTTTGTTGATGCATTTTCTTCATTTAACATCGAAGAAGCAGTAACGCAGATAAATCGTGAAACCGCTGTTCGGTTTGAAATGACGCCGGATGTGCTGGATGATATTGGTACAAAATTGGTGCATTCAGCACTTGAACTTAATTGTGGTGCACGATTCACCGGTGCTGGCGGCGGCGGTTGTATCTGGGCGCTGGGTAATGAAGATAAAATTTCTGAATTAA
>JAQIBZ010000178.1 GCA_027858815.1 Desulfobacteraceae bacterium | reverse complement strand
ATTACCTTCAAATGGTAAAACTCGGGGACTGGCAACTTGCTTTTAAGTTTTAATTTGGGAGAGTGAGTCCGCCGTAAAGCAGGGATCGACATTAAAAAGCTGACCAAAATGACAGTATTGCAGAAATTCTCAGAGGCGAGGACTATCGATAAGCATTGTCAGTATTCTTCATTTTGCCGGCATACAATATATTGGAAATCGCGAGTGTATTTTTAAAATGATGAAACCGGGGCTGAATGGAATCCAGCCCCGGTTTTTTCCCATTAAGTGAATATGATTTCATCCATGACATCTTTTTCAATAATGGTCCATTGCTGGCCTTTTGAATGGAATGGCGAAACGTCTTTTTCAGAATACTTGAGTCACATGGATTAACAAATGATGGATCTGTGGAATTCTTGATAAAATTGAAAAGTGTTTTGAGAAGGATGTATTTGAAGCGCTTGGTGCCTTGCTTTTGGCCTTCTGTGATTTGAACCGGAAATGTCAAAATCTGATCAGGTGTTACGGATTGAAGATCCTGATCGCCAAACCGGGAACTAAAGTTGTCCAAAAACAGCCGATAATTCTTGACCGTATTTTTTCCCCGAGTTTATTTTCTGGTAATTCATGAAACTTGTGATTGCTTCTGAAATATTCATAATGACACCTTCATTACGTTAAAAAGAGGATTAAAAAAGACCGTCACATCGAAACGGCCAGCGGTTAAAACCTAATCTGAGATCCAGGGAGCATCATTGGAAGGGCACAGAGTGATAATCGTTTTGAATGATCTAAAAAGGGTCTATTAGAATTAAATAAGAGCGCTTATTCCTTTTCGTTCCATGATATCCAGTAATTTCATTGATGCACCGGCTGGCTTTTTGTTTCCCTGTTCCCATTTTTGAACTGTTGAGGGACTTATATTAAAAAGACTGGCAAGCGCTGCCTGGCTTAATCTGAATTTTTTCCTTATGGAAATAATTTTTTCAGGTGTATATTCCCGGACCTCAGGTATGCACAGATTCTCAATATTTTTCATAGTAATATCATCAACCAAACCACTTTTATGTAGGTCTTTGACCGTATTTGTGATTGATGTTGCTATGGATTTTCTCATGACTTCACCTCAATTAAATCTTTATTTTCTATGGCTATCACTATCTCTTCCGGAGACAGTTTCAGCAAAATTTTGGATAATTCTTTGAAAGCAATAAGTTCTTTTTTTGACAAATTCGATTTTTCATTTTTAGCAAAGCCATGAACAAAAATTGCCCGATCGCCTTTTTTGTAGCAAATAATGGTTCGTCCGCCGCCACTTTTCCCTTGGCCTTCAAAGCGGATTCTTTTTTTGTATAGGTTGCCTCCAAGGTTTGCTTCGAAGTTTCCATCCATAATTTCAGTCAAGGAATAAGCAAGTTCACGTTTTCTGCTTGGCTGCCCATCTTGAAAAATGTTTTGTCATTAACTTTTTCATTAAATTTAATATAGCACTCAGTGATATATTTTTCAATCAAATATTTTTGTGGAAAAGATTCCGGAATTTGCACATTGCATTATTTCCTGTGGAGAATTCTTGCCGAACCTACAGTATTGCAATTTTTTTCAAATATGAACACTATCGATAACTTTACGAGGGAGGTACGACCGAAGCAATCTCCTTATCGACAGGGGATTACTTCGTCGTTCGTTCCTCACTTCTCGTAATGACAGCCTGGATTCAGGGTTTTCGTTCAGAGACTATTTAGACTAAAAATCATACACCAAGGTCAATGCCGTTTCCGTATCGGTTTTGTCCTTGCCTGCCGGAACGTCAGTGTTATTGTCGATTTTAAGTGATACCTTCATGGCCAGTGCGCCGACGATCTGGGTTTTTAATGCGGTGACGGATTTGGTGTTTGTGTTGTCGGACCCGGTGACCACGGTAACATCCTGCTGGAATGAGACAGCTTCTGAGAATTTATAATTGAACATGGCATACCCGCGTAATATGATTTCATCTTCTGTTTTTTCATCAATGAAAACATTATTCTCCCAATATCCATTTGTTTTGTCATACCGATAACCAGGGCCGATTTCGATATCGAACTTGATGGTGTCAGACGCAATCACTTTTCTGCCGTAACCGGCGGAATAGGTTGTTTTGTAGTCATATCCGGAAAACCGGTCATCCTCATAATCACCGTTGATAAATACGTAATTGGCTTCATTGAATTTGTATCCGATTTTTGCAGAATAATTGTATTTTTCCGCAGAAACGTTATCCTCTTTTTTCCCGTCAATTTCTGTTGTCTCTGAACTGTACAGGACGGCTATGTTTGCTTCACCGAGAAAATGCTCTTTTTCATATTTTAAGCCGACTTTAGCATTTACCGAATCAGTTTCAGAATTACCGGTGGTCATCAAAAG
>JAQIBZ010000142.1 GCA_027858815.1 Desulfobacteraceae bacterium | reverse complement strand
ATAAAAAAAGCGCCCCACAGGAGCTGCCGCTTAGACCAGCGGACCCTCATGTTCTGAAAAAAGAACCATTCATATAGCAGAATGACGAGGGGGAGGGTACCGGCATTTTCCTTGGTGGCCACAGCGCATATTGCAGAGGCGGCACATCCGGCAAGGCAGAGTCCGGTAGCCGTCTTTTTTTCCGGTGCTTGAATCATCAATAGGCGAGCCCTGGCATAAAAGAGGAGGGAGAGGACATAAAACATGGCCACCATGGATGCCATGCGTTGGCAGATATAGGTGACGGCCTGGGTGCCCACAGGTTGAGCGATCCAGAGCATGGCCGTAAAAAAGGCGATCATTTCCGGGTTGAGAGAATCGGTGTTTTGTGGATATACCCGCAGTGTCAGGCGGATGAAAAGAAAGAGAAACACGGCGGTCATCAGATGAATGGCCAGGTTGACCACGTGGTATCCAAAAGGGTCCAAATGGCCGAAATAATAATTGAATGCAAAGCTGAGATTGGGAAGATACCGGTGCCTGGGCAACCCCTCAACCGCCGCTGTCTTGAGACCTTCATAGGATAATGCGGTTAAATGAACGGCCTTGTCTTTTACAATAAAAAATTGATCATCAAAAACAAATGCCGCTTGAAAAGAATTATAATAGACGAAGATGCCGAGAGATATTATGACAGTCGCCAAAACACACGAATACATGTAACGAGTCAATCTATCTGTGTCTCTTCCAGTCATTCAGTGCCCCATGAAAATCAGGTTGTTTATTTAGTGATCATCCGTTATCTCAGAAGATGGACAGACAAAACATCACTTGATCCGGTTTTACTTTGATCCGGTTTTACTTTATCAATTCCTGAAAAGATGGATCTTTTCTTATATTGTCAAGGTCCGGATCGGTTTTTAATTTTAAGTTGTTGTCATATCCATCCAGGATGGCCTTTTTGAGCCAGAAAAAGGCATGGTCCGTGTCATTCATTCGAGAATAAAGACAGGCGATGTTATACGCTATTGTAGGGTTATCCGGTTGACGGGTGATCAGTTCTTTAAATTTTTTAACCGCAGCATCCGGTTTTCCCTGGATGGCATCGATGAGGGCGAGTTGATAAATCGCATCTGTCAGATCGGGTTGAACAGACAATGCTCTCTGATATTGCTCCGCAGCCTGATCATAAAATCCATTTTTAAGATCAATCCGGCCAAGCTCCAACAACAGTTGTGCATTTTTCGGATCATGCGCAATTTTTTGTAAAAGTTCCTGTCGAAGGGTCTCGATCATTTTTGTATATCTTAACAACTGTTCCAAATTTTTTTGTGCAAAATCTGAATCAGGATTGATTGAGAGGGCTTTCTTATAGCAGGAAACCGCATCAGCAAATTTTTTTTGGCGTGCGTGGATAGCCCCCAGGCTATTATATGCGGACCAGTTTTCCGAATCGACACGAAGCACATGATTAAATTGTTTTTTTGCTTTTTCCAGTCTTCCTGCCTTAAACAGCGCTTTGCCCATATTGTTCAATAGGGTGATGTCATCGGGAGATTTTTTTTGTACTTCCCTGTAATGATACAAGGCTTTATCAATCTGTTCTAATTCCGCATAAGTATTTCCTAAGTTCATATGTGCGTTCATGTATTTTGGATTGAGCCTTAATGCTTTTTTGTAATGAAAAATAGCTTCATCGATTTGTCCTTTTTGATAAAGCGCATTGCCGAGGTTGTTATGGATCTCAGCGCTGGGTTTTAGGTTTAAGGACTGGCGATACAGCTCGATCGCTTTGTCAGAAAATCCCGCGGAGGCCGTGGCAATGCCGAGGTTGCTTAAGGGCCGGACACGGCCGGGAGATTTCGCGACACTGTCCTGCCAAAAGGTAACATCGTTTTTCCAAAGCGAATTGCGCTGGTATGTCCAAACTGAAAAGACAAGAATGATAAGGATGGAAATTCTTGTGAGAATTGCTTTTGATCGTATATTTCGAAACAGAAACAAAACCGGAATCACGGTAAGCATAATTGACGGGATATAGGTTCTGTGTTCATAGATGAGTGCAAGCGGGATAAATGAAGATTCAATAATCAGGTTTAAAAAAAACCATAATATCGCAAATGATATGATCCGTTCTTTTCGTGCGCTACGGATTGCGGCGAAAACCATAATGACGATTGCAGCCAGGCAGAGAAAGGTGGTCAAGGGATGGTCAAGGGAGGTGGAAACCGGGTATTGATAATCCAGGTTCAGCCGGGAAGGATGCGGATAGAAAATCAGGCAGATATAATAAATCACCACTCGGAACTGCGTCAGGATTCTTTCCGTCAGGGTGAAATCCTGCAATGCATACAGGTGGTTCATTGTCGTGGTGAATGTGACGCCGGAATATGATGCAAAAACAAAATATCCGATAAAAACGCTGATTAAAGCGGTGAAACCGGCGGCAAATAGTTTTAAAGTGCTTTTTGAGGAAGCAGGACCATGTTTTTTTATAAAAAACCAGTCATACAAAAAGATACATACCGGCAGCATGAAAGCGTTCTCCTTACAGCCGGCGGCAAAGCATCCGCTGATAACCGATGCTGTAAAAAAAAGAAAACGCTTGGACAAAATAAAATAATTTTTCCCATTGGACGTGGGGACTCCCGGAATGATTCGGCCTTTAATATAAAGCAGCAAGGAAATCATATAAAACATCATTGCCAGGCTGTTCATCCGCTGAACAATATAGGTCACGGAATTTGAGTGGAGCGGGTTGACAATCCAGATCAGGGAGGTAAAAACAGCCAGCATAGCCATATGATCAGGGGTGGGAAATTTTTCTTTTTCCACATTATCTAAGCGGTTTAATGTGATTCTCAGGAAGAAAAAAAACAGGATGCCGTTGATGATGTGGATGAGGATATTGACGTATCGGTAACCAGTGGTATTATAACCGCCGTAAAGATAATTGAAGGCGAAAGTGGCATTAGCGACCGGTCTTGAAGAATGGCTGGTGATTAATCCTTCAAGGGATTCGGCAGATAAGTCACGGATACGGATGTCTGAATTGTCAGTGATGGCCGGTTTGTCGTCAAAAACAAATGGTGCATTGAGCGTGTTCACATAAATAAGTGCAACGATGATGATCATCGCCAGAATCATTCCTGTTGTTAAACGATGTGTTAGCATATAGGATGTTTGCTCCCGCAGGATTTTACCCCCCTCTTCGTGGATGACAACACATGAATGACCGCAGGAATTGAATAATTTAATTTAAATATAACAGAAAGTAGTGATAATCAATTAAATTTTAATATAATTTTTTGTTGGTAGCAGGAATGTTTCTTGTTTGATTCCCAAAAAGGTGTTATTTCTACCAATTAATTTACCCTATGTTCAGTGTCCTGTTAATTGGTGTGATGTAAAATAAAGGAAATGGATCAATCATGTCAAGCCTTCGATTATTTGGAATCATGATGGGGTCAGTAGGATTTCTGATCACTTTTTTAAAGTATCGCGGCCCATAGTGGAAAAGAGCCAATTTCGTATTATTTTCTTTATTTAATCTTTGTCTGGTCATCGTCAGTATCAATCCGGATATTGTTAATTTTATCAGAGATATTCTATCTCTCGAGAAATACATGTATGGCCGGTTATTTGCGTTGTTGATTGTTTCCAATATGTTTTTATTGTTTTTTACTTCATATTCAAAAACGAAACAGGAAATATTGCGATTTCAATTTGATCGACTTGTCCGGACCCTTGGCACGGTCCAGCTTGAAAAGAAAATCGATGTAGGGCAGACGATTCAGCCGGTGATGATTGTTATTCCGGCCCTTAATGAAGCGGAAAATTTAAAAAGCCTGTTGCCGAAAATACCAGATCGCATTAACAGTACTCCCGTGGGAGTGATGGTCATTGATGACGGGAGTGATGATGAAACAGTGGCGGTTGTCCGGGAAAACGGGTGTATGGCCATTTCCAACCTGATCAATCGGGGCGGTGGCGCTGCACTTCGACTGGGATATGATATTTTACAAAAAACCGGCGGAACCATTTGTGTTACCATGGATGCTGATGGTCAGCATCGTCCTGAGGATATCGAAGCGCTTGTCAAACCGATCTTAAACAATGAATATGATTTTGTGATTGGTTCACGCATATTGGGAGAAAGGGAAAAAGACAGTGCGTTCAGACTGGTCGGGGTCTATCTTTTTGGATTCCTTATCAGTTTTCTACTGGGGAAGAAAATTACGGATCCATCAAGTAATTTCAGAGCGTTTCGAATGGATTCCCTGAAGTCGATTCATCTATATGAGGATCAGTATCATACCAGTGAGCTGATTATTGAGGCGGTAAAAAAGGGGATGCGCATCGGTGAGGTTCCCATCACCATTCTGAAACGAAAATACGGGAAGAGCAAGAAAGGGGGGGATGTGTTGTATGGATTTCATTTTGCCCGGGTTATACTGAAAGCCTGGTGGCGGTAATGGACGCATATGTAAACGATCAAAGAAGAGATGTACGCATGAATGGAAAAACTTGCCCTATTTGTCGGTGTGATGAGATAAAATTTTTTTCACAACATAATAAGGTCGTGCAGAATCTGTATGAATGCGGTGCATGTCGATTGCTTTTCGTATATCCCCACAAACCTGTCATCCCGGGCGGTGAAGGGGATGAATTTTCAGCAAAGGATGACTGTTTTTGGGGTACTAATGCATCAATCGATTTATAATTAAAATGGCGCGCTCAAGAAAATAAAAGGATAGTGAAAGTTATTTCTAAATTCGGTTCCTTGGGTAATGTGCTGGAGATCGGGTTTGGTGATGGTGCGTTGACAAAACACCTTTTGCCGATGGCTGATGAATACTGGGGTATCGAACCCGGAGAAGACTGTTTTGCGAGAACGGTTAAGGATCGGGGCATCAATCCTGAAAAGGCCTTTTGCATCAAGGCGGAAGATATGAGAGAAACAAAACAGCTCATGTCGCGTAAGAACAGCTTCGATTTGATTATTCTGGTCAGCGTTCTGGAGCATTTGTCTGTCCCGGCCCAAATTCTTGAAACCTGTCATGGTCTTTTGAAACCGGGTGGGCGGCTTTTTCTTTCAACACCCAATTCCCAAAACTTCAAAATTTTTTATGGGTTAAGGCGACTGATGGGGATTGATGCTTGGAGTGTCGCTCACATATCTTTTTTTAAAAAATCCAATCTAAGATTCATGTTTAGCCATATCGGTTTCGATATTGATGATATTTTTCTGGCTCCTCTTATAACTCCATATTCAATTCGATATTTCAAGGAGTTATACAATTCCTCGCTATTGGGTTTTTGCATGTCATGCTTTAGACGGCTGAGGTTGGACAGTTTGCTAAATATAAATACATTTAATGTCGTGTTGACGAAAAAAAATAATTGAAAAAAGAATTTTATTTTTTGGGGGCTGGTGAATCACCATTTTTAGATGATATCCAGAGCCAGTAAGGAAAAAGAGCTAAAAAAGGAACTGCAAGAACCCCGCCTGCCAGAGTTGCTATCAATTTTTTTGAACCGGACAGACCGATATATTCCATTTTTTTGATAATGCCGACAATATATAACGGATAATTGTGGATGAAACGGTCTGTACTGTTACGCTTGGCCAGAATGTAAAACCGGTTCCAGGTAATTTTCAGGAGCTTTACCAGTTCGCTGGGGCCAAATAATTTTTTTATGGTCTGATTGTGATAGAGAATCGCCTGGGGGGCATATATAATTTCACCGCCCCGTTCAATTAACCTCATTGACAGATCAGAATCTTCGCAATAAGTCACTTTCCCAAGATTTTTATCAAAAACATCCTCGCCTGTATTAAGGGCTTCCCGTTTTAAAAAGCAGCCACCGCCGGTCATGAAATTTGTTTTTCGAATTGTCTTCCCAACGCTGACGTATTGACAATATCCAAAAGGCGTCAGTTGATACTCCCATGCCGGCATTTCGGCCCGATCTGTTTTCAGGTAAACATCAAAATCCATTACCCATGGCATGATCATATTGGGATTAACGCCTACTGCTTTTGGAAATTTTTCAAATATGGCCAGTCCCTGAACGAGAAAATCCGGATCGAGAAAGGTGTCGGCATTCACAAATACGATGATATCGCCTTTGGCATACATGAATGCAGCGTTATTGCTTCTTGCAAATCCCAGATTCCGGTCGCCTTTAATTAACTTGACCCACTTGAAATGCCGTTCAACCCATTCTGCGGTTCCGTCAGAAGATCCATCGTCTCTGATAATGACTTCCAGATTGTTATTGCCTTTGTTCAGACGTTCGATGGACGGCAGCAAAAGCTTTAAATTCTGTCTTTCGTTCAAACAGGTGATGAGAATGGAAACGTTCATGGCTATTTATTAAACAATTCTATCATGTTTGTGTATCCTTTTTTTTGGGCAACGCTTATGGGAGAATCCCCTGATTTACTGGTAATGGTAAAATCCGCATCATATTGACGCAGAAGCTCTGCAAGGGGCAGGTTGTCCCTGTAAACAGCTTTCAGGAGCGCTGTCTCCCCATAATTATTAGCTGCATTGACATTTGCGCCGTTTTGAAGCAGAAATTTACTGATTTTAAGATATTCACCCGATGCGGCATTGATGAGCGGTGTCCATCCATCTTTATTGGCTATATTGACAATGGCACCATTCTGAATTAGAAACGACGCCATTTCCAGATTCCCTTTGGCGCAATATACCATCAAGGGTGTGTTGCCGGATTGGTCCGGCAGATTAATATTGGTTGCTTGCAAAAAAAAATCGGTTAATGCTCTGTGGATGTTATTTGCGCATCTGATGGTGATTTCGAGTCGATTCTTTTCATCCGGTTCCAGTTTGATGATGTCGTTATTAAACAGTTGAAGAATGTTTTGATCTTGTTGTTCACTGATAAGAACACAGATGGAGCTTTTTTTCTTGTCAACAGTATTGGGATCAGCGCCGTTACGGAGTAATAAATCGATGATGCGGAAAATGTCTTTTTCTAATTGGTCTGCTATTATCAGAACTTTTTCTTCAGTTGCATCGGTTTGTAAAAAACTGAAATCAAAAGTTTCGTCAAGCGGAGTGGGCTTTTTACTATATCCTGCTTTTTTTAAGACTCTCAGCAGGGTTACAAACCCTGTCTTTGTTCTTGTTTCTTTATTTAATCTGACTGATTCCGCATCAAAAAAATCCGGGTCGATTTTTGAATAAATTAATTCAATGATAGATGCATCGTCCATCCAGCCTATAATCGAAAGTGCATCTTTTCCATCATCGTTTTTGGCGAGAATGTTTGCGTGATATGTTAACAACAATTCAATTATTTCAAAATTCACACTTTCCGCCGCTGCAACCAGTGGTGGGAGGCTCCCGTCGCCAATGGCGTCCGGCGTCACTCCCTTTTTCAATAAATAATTCAATGTCCTGATGTCATTATTTTTTATTGCAGGAATAAGCAGGGAAACGGATTTGTCGCCGGCGTATGTATCCGGATTGCCTGTATTCATCAACAGGTCGATGAGTGCTTCATTACCACGGTCAACTGCAATATGCAGGGCGGTATAATCAAGATGATTCGTCAATGACAGATCCGCATTCTGCTGAATCAGATATTTGGCTACCTTGGGGTGTCCCATGGCGACGGCGCCCATGAGAGCGGTGGTTTTGGATCGGTTGGACAGGTTGATGTCAGCCCCTTTATCTATCAGCAGTTTTACAATTTCCGGATTTTCGCAAATAGACGCCTCAAGCAATGGGAATGTATCTGTATCTGTTATATAA
>JAQIBZ010000136.1 GCA_027858815.1 Desulfobacteraceae bacterium | reverse complement strand
AATTCAGACCTCTGTACAGAAGCCTCATATTGGACTTATTTTTTGGACAAATTTGAATCGATTTCTGACCCCCAAACTTGGCAAAAGCATCATTTTATGATGAAATTTGTGTGGGATGTGAAAATCGAGTGTCCAATTTTTCTGGAAAATCGATATGATACAACAAAAATACAGCACCTTATAGTATATTTCTAAATTTACTATTCCGAGGTCTGAATATTAATTATATGTGTGTAAAAAAATAAAAATAAGTTGTGCCATTTTAAACTATTTTGTACTCAAACCTCTTTTGTTCTATTTTGAGTCTTTCTATCCCTGAATTTTTAGTGAATCAAGATCATTTTTTTTCAGAAAATGATCTTTCGGTAATGCATAGTCAAAACCCAAATCAAGAAAAGGAGATTCCAAATGTTTACACCAAGAAAAAAAAAATACACGGTTGGTAAATGGTTTGTCGGGTTGACCGGCGCTTTTTTAATGGTATTGTTGCTGGGCTTTGGCCAGCCAGGTATGTCCGGTGAGCAAATTTCCGTGAGTATTGAATCGAGTAGCATCTATGCCGACTCTTACATCTCAGATGGCCGGATGACTCTTCGGGTATCAGGGCCGAATGACTTTTTTGACGAACTAAAAAGCGATGCCGGATCAATTTACTGGAATTTTGCAGGGGCCGTTGACGGGGGATATCGCTATGACGTATTCGTCAAGGTGCCCGGCGTCAGCGAAGGAGATGAGGGGCAGCTGTATCGGGAGCATGGCGATTTTATGGTGTTGGATGGACACATTCAACAACCGGCTGAAGAAGAAGAGGGAGAAGATCTCGGCGCTTTGGAAACGAAATCCAGCTGTATTGCCCGCTTGGCTGGAGGATTAATTGACTGGCTGGTGCCGTCCGCTCATGCGGCGGATTTGACAGCCTCTGGTAGTGGTGGGGGAAATGTTATATTTGATGATACTGACAACACCGGTTCTATTGATTGGATAGTGGATGGTTCGCTAACCGAATTTAGGATTGTTGATGACGTTGATGATAGCTCATCAGGTAATAATACAACTGTTTTTCAAATTTTACACTCCCTGAACAATGAGAATTCCTTTATAATAGACGCTTTAGGCGACATTTCATTGGCTGATGGTAGTGTTTTTATAGATCGTTCAGCCAACCGGTTGGGCATTGGCACCACTACGCCGGCTCAGGAAATTCATATCGTTAGCTCATCCCCAGAAATCCGGTTGGATGGATCTACTATATGGGACATTGAGGCAGGAGATGATCTGAGATTTAACTTGACTGATGACGGCTCTGGCAGCACTTTTAATGATTTTTTAACCCTGGAAAATGATGAATCGGCTACCTATATAAAAGGCGTCGGTATTTTTGAGGGTAACCCTGAAGCCCGGCTGCATGTTTCTTCGCCTGGCAATGACGGTACAGCCAAACTTCTGGTGAAGGAGGAAAATTCTACACAGGCAAATCGTTTTTTGTTTGAATTAGACAATTATGGCAGCCCCTTGTTTAAGTTCACAGATTCCTCCCGATTGAATTCATTTCAATTCTCCCTGTTGGATTACGGATTCGTTATATCCCGCCTGGACACAGGCGGTGCTGAATTTTTAATCCAAAATAACGGCCGGATAATTATGGGACCGGGAGGCGATCATAATTTCGATCTTGGTACAACAGGCAATCTCACGATTGCGGGCACGTTGAACGAGGGTTCCAGCCGCACAATTAAGGAAAATATCGTAACTGCCGATACGCATGAAATACTGGACAAGGTATGCGAGCTGCCGGTAATGACCTGGAACTACAAAAAGGATATTCCAGATATCCGTCACCTGAGCCCGATGGCCGAGGATTTTTATGCGTCTTTCACCCTGGGCGAAGATAACAAACATCTGTCGCCCAAGGATATGGCTGGTGTGGCCCTGGTGGCGATCAAGGGCCTGAATGAGAAACTTTCGGAAAAAGACGGCCATGTTGCAACGCTGGAAGAAAAAATCAAAACGTTAGAAGAAAAAATTGACAGGCTTGAAAGCGAAAGAGCGACCCGCCTCAGTTCCCTTGAGGAAAAACTGAGAATGCTTGAGGCTTCACGCAATCTTGCTTTGAGATAGTAACGTCCTGCCAGAATTGAATTCCAGAAAGTCAACACCCGGTGTTTTGAAGGGTGTTGACTCACACGCAAACAAAAAACTTGACAATTTTTGACAGATAAACCAGAACAAAGCTTCATGATGAACCCGTATACACGATTGCAAGGAACATCTGTCCTGAACGGTCCGGTCGATTTGAAGACAATTCCGAGTGACCTGCTGCTTTTTGAAGGATAAAATGCAGAAATTTGAAAACTCCAAAATGAAGATAACGGAATTGCCAGAGTAAATTGATGCTATGTGACCGGAATAATGTTCCTACCTGATAAAGGTGATACTCGCTAAACGTGGGTTTAATTAATAAGGTGAAAAATTTTTTTCCACAGCTGAACCTCGGCAGGAAAGGCAGCCTGCGCAGCCATCTTATTCGGGGCGCTTTCGGCTCTTTGATACTTAAAATAGCGGCTACCGGCATGACCATGTCGGTGGCCGTTGTTTTAGCCCGTCTGCTGGGGGCAAAAAGCTTTGGAATATATGCATTCAGCCTTTCAGTCACGCAGATCCTGACGGTACCCGCCATGCTGGGTCTTCAGGCATTGATGGTCCGCGAAGTATCAGCTTACAATGCAAAAGGAGCCTTTCCCCTGATGCGGGGGTTGTTGATAAGGGCGTGGCAAGGTGTGCTGGGGACCTCCCTGCTGCTTGCTATTTTAGCTGGAGCTGCCGCCTATTTTTCAGCTGATCACATTGAAGCTCTGGAACTTGGTGTCTTCTGGCCTGCTCTTTTTCTGGTACCTTTGACGGCGCTTATCCAGGTATCCGGAGCGGCTCTTCTTGGCCTGGGGAAAATTATTATGGGCCAGTTGCCGCGCCTGGTGATAAAAAACGGGCTGTTCATTATCTTTTTATCTATTATTGTTTTATTGACGCCCATCAGCCTAAGCGCGCGGTATGCTATCAGTCTGCAAGTAATAGCTACGTTTTTGGCGGCAGGTTTTATTTTCATTGCGTTGTTTAAGGCCTTGCCGTATCAGGCAAAACAGGTTGCGCCGGAATATAAGAGCCGTGAATGGCTGCAAAGCGCCATGCCAATGCTCCTTGCGGGAGCGATGCAGATTTTGAATAGCGAAACCGCGATAGTGATGCTCGGCGTGCTCGGTGGGGCGGAAGACGTCGGATTTTTTCGTGTCGCACAGCGCGGCGCTGAACTTGTTCCGTTCGGCTTATTGGCTGTAAGCATGGCCATTGGGCCAACCGTTTCCATCCTTTACACAAACGGGCAGATGGATAGGCTGCAGGATGTACTCACCAAAAGTGCCCGTGCCGTCTTGGTTTTTTCCCTTCCTGTGGCTCTGTTTCTGATGATAGGATCTGGCTGGCTGGTGCCCTTTGTCTTTGGTGCGGGATTCGCTCCTGCCGCATTTCCTTTGGTCTTACTTTGCGCTGGTCAATTGGTGAATGCGGCAATGGGCCCTGTGGGGCTTGTGCTGATCATGACCGGTCACGAGCGCCTGACAGCTTTAGGTGTAGCAACAGCCGCAATGGTGAATGTGATTTTATGCGCCATTTTGGTGCCCCTGTGGGGAGCAATGGGTGCAGCCCTGGCAACCAGCATAAGCCAGGTGGTCTGGAATATTTTGCTGGCCATTTGGCTGTTTCAGCGGCTAAGGTTAACATCAACCGCAATTGGAGCGTGGTGGATAAAATCAGATGCCACCCACGGCAATGCGAGTTAACTATCTGATGATATACTAAAATAAATATCCTCTGTGTGATTATATGCAAAGCAATAACTTACCTGATTTTTTTATTGTAGGAGCGCCCCGTGCCGGCACAACCGCACTTTACCATTATTTAAATCAGCATCCGGATGTATTTGTGCCACGCGTTAAAGAACCCCACTATTTTGGCCGGGATCTTAAATTTGCTGCACCGAGAATATCATTTGAAGAATACAAAGGGCTTTTTCAACCGGCCACAGAAAAAGTGGTGGGTGAAGGATCCGTTATGTATCTTATGTCTCATACAGCGGCTGAAGAGATAAAAGAACATTGTCCGGATGCCAGGATAATAATAATGCTTCGTCATCCGGTGGATCTAATTATTTCGCTCCACAGGAAAATGCTGTTATATGGAAACGAATCTATCGAGAACCTGGAAAAGGCCCTGGATGCTGAAGATGCGCGTAAAGATGGCAGAGAGATTTCCCCTTTGGCACATCGAATAAATCTTTTATATTATAGCGATGTTATACGGTTTGGTCCTCAAGTGGAACGATATTTTAATGTGTTTGGAAAAGAAAACACGCATGTAATTTTGTATGATGACTTCAAAGAGGATACTGATAGCGCATACAAAAGCGTCCTGAATTTTTTGAATCTTTCTCCAGAGTATACGCCTGAATATAAAATTATAAATTTTACAAAAAACGTTCGTTTTCGTTTCATCAGAGATCTTCTGAGTTTTATTCAGGTTAAGTCATCACCGCAGGTTAAAGAACTCGTACGAAAGATAACACCGAATAAATTGCGTTACGCTATCTATGCGGCAACAAATCGAATGACTCAAACTGATAAACCCGTTACGGAAATCAACAATGATCTGAAACAAAAGCTTCAAATCAGATTTCAAAGCA
Source organism: Desulfobacteraceae bacterium (assembly GCA_027858815.1). Classification (GTDB taxonomy): domain Bacteria; phylum Desulfobacterota; class Desulfobacteria; order Desulfobacterales; family Desulfosalsimonadaceae; genus SURF-3. The sequence goes on along the minus strand of JAQIBZ010000136.1, from coordinate 1,553 downwards.
ATATAATGGAATTGTCTAATATTTTGAATAAAGATCTTTCCATGTGGCTTGCGAAATATTAAAAATAGAAATACCATGATTGGCGGTATCCCCCAGTCCCGATATTTGCCTTGTTCAGGCAGCGTTCCGGCACGATATGGCTGGCAAATCTGTTGGTTGAGTTAATTTGCAACATATTGAGCAAACCAAGCAAATGTAAGCGGGTTCCAACTTGGTTTTTCAATCTCACGGGTGTTGAATGAAAATGGTGCCGGTGGAAAAAACATGGATAAAACGATTTTCTGTGGGAAGAACTTGATATTTGAATCCGAGAATGGATTGAATTTACAACAATCTATAGGTCACGCATTGTTTAGTACTAGCAGATCCCTTTTATTTTTTTTCTATATCTTCTTATCAGCATCGTTGATTTGTATGACTATCGGCCCGATTGGGAAGATATCAATATTTTATTTTTCCGGCTTTTTTTTTTACTACTTGCTTCTGATCCATATTTTTTATTGGCCGCAGGCATTCAAGATAAAAATTGGATGGGCCGAGGCGGCTTTTTACCTCTATCCCTTCCTTATGTTTTTGTCTGCTTTATGGTCGATTAATCCAGGCAATACTTTATTTTTCGCATCTATAGCTGCAGTCATTAACACGGGCATTTATTTCTTTGTATGTAGGGTTAGTTTTTTGGAAAGGGTGCAAATATCAAAAAAATTGAGTGTAATAATCGCGTTTGTCGGTTTGATAACAGCAATAATCCTTTATTTTAAACATGGTGGTTTACGAGGGCCTGATATTAAGGCTTTTGGTATTGAGCTCATGTATGAAAATGTTCTTGCGATGCCATTTTTGATTATGCAATTGATGCCATTTTATGGAAATCCCAAAGCACATAAGATTTTGAATGTAAAAGCAGGCTCCTTTAGCAATAATTCTGGTTGTTTCAGCAAGATGACAATATTGTTATGTCTCATAGCTGTTGTTATCGTTAATATAATGACGCTCAGTCGTTTGGCAGTTGCAAGTATCCTGCTAATTCCGATTATTTATTTATCATTATATTATGGCGTTTCGAAACGAATGCTCTGGATATCGACTCTGGTGACCGTAGTTTTAGTGGTGGTCGTCGGTGTTCTCACAATCATAAAACCGGATTTATCTGAAAAATACTCTGCTCGTTTTGTAGAATTTTATCAGGTGGTCAATGAGATATATGATAATCGGGCAGAAATAAAATATTTGAAACCTCAAAAGAGTAATTTCCCTGAGTTGGGAAGGGTGTTAATGTACCGCAATGCCTATGATATTATTGTTAATAATTTTGCTTTAGGGGTTGGATATCAAAACGCTGCTCAAGCTTCGTATGCTATCTCGGGTTACGGGAAAACAATACATAATTTCTTTTTAGGCAGTTTTGCAGAAATGGGACTTACAGGCTTTATATTATCTTTTTTGTTGGTCTGCTTAGGTATTTGGCGTGGTTTAAAAAAAATATGGATTGCAAAAAAATATTGTTTCAATGAATTAAAAGCTTATTATGCTGCATCATTAACAGCATTTTT
>JAQIBZ010000125.1 GCA_027858815.1 Desulfobacteraceae bacterium | reverse complement strand
TCACAGGGAAGATACAGTAATTCCATGTTTATCGCCCATGGCCCGGAAGAGTTTATCATTGACTGGCTGCTCAACTCCCCGACCGGCGCCCACCTGGTATCACGGATAATTGTAACCCCTGGACATATTAAGCGAATTATCAGTGCATTGACTGATAATCTGGAAAGATATGAAGAAAAATTCGGAGAAATCAAACTGGCAGAGCCTTCAGACCAGCAATTTCACTAAGGGAAGTGGAAAATATTAAAACCCTTCTTTAAAAAAGTCTTCTCTTTCTGTGATGCTGTCCGGGTTTTTGGTATATTCCGTGGGGGCTGTTCCTTCTTTAAAACATTCAAAAATCGTATTTTTAGACTCCGGTATGGGAAGTAGGCCTGTTTCCGTATCTATTTTTGAAAACACCACGCTGTCGGGTACTTTAAAGACCCTGACGGGCTTTCCCTCCAAGGCCTGCTGCATAAAATCAAGCCATATGGGGCTGGCAGCGCGGGACCCGGTTTCATTTTTTCCCAAAGACTGCTCATAATCAAACCCGACCCACACACCGGTGATATACCGGGGGGTAAACCCTGCAAACCACGCATCGTTTAAGTTGTTTGTGGTTCCGGTTTTTCCTGCGACCGGTCGTTTCAGGGCCTTAATCCGCCATCCGGTACCGTGTTTTACAACTTCTCCCATTAAATGCGTAATAATGTAGGCCGTGCTGTCCTCAATCACCTGCTTGGGGTCTAAATTATATTCCATCAGTACAATTCCGTCCCGGTCCACCACTTTTCTGATAAAGCACGGAGCAATCAGCTTCCCCTGGTTGGCAAAAACAGAATACGCATTCACCAGCTCCAGCAGGGAAAGGCCGGAAGACCCCAACGAAAGAGACAGATCCCGGTCCAGCTTTGCGGTAATGCCTATCTTTCTTGAATAATTAATGGTATAATCAATCCCGATGTCCCGCAGAATTTTAACGGTAATCACGTTTCTCGACTTGATCAACCCTTCCCGAAACAAGGTAAATCCATGAAATTTCATATCATAATTGTTCGGCTTCCAGGTAAAATCATGGGATGTATCTTCATACACAATGGGAGAATCCACAATCACCGTGGCCGGCGTAAAACCGTTATCCAGAGCAGCTGCATAAATGATGGGCTTAAATGCGGAACCGGGCTGACGCCGGGATTGAATGGCCCGGTTAAACTGACTGTTACTAAAATCCCGCCCCCCGACCATCACCTTTACCTTTCCGGTTTCAGCTTCTAAAGAAAGAAGTGCGGATTCGGCTTTTGGAATCTGCTCCAAAGCAAGACCCCAGGCATGCTGGCCCTTATTGTTTTTGATCACACGGACGTAAATGACATCACCCACGCTCAATACTTCGCTGGGATTCCTGACTGTTGTTTCAAAATAATCCACTAGTGGATCCGGTTTTCGTGCCCATTTCATATCTTTTAGTGCTATCAGTCCCCGTTCATTTCCCATTCTGACGGTCACGAGGTCTGCGTGGTCATTCACCTGAATCACCACGCCTTTGGTCATCACGCCTTCATTTAAAGGCGTTTTTTCCATCTGCGCTTCAATGGTCTGGGAAAAACTTTCAATCTGTTCCGGCAGCAGGTGTTTTTCGGCTCCCCGATAACCCTGGCGTTTGTCCAGATCAGACAGGCCCTTTTGAATGGCAGCCCGGGCTATCTTCTGCATTTCAATATTTACACAGGTGTAGACTTCAAGGCCTTCATTATAGACCTTTTCCCGACCAAACATCTCCACGAGCATCTGCCGGATATGTTCGGTGTAATATGGTACGTTTTCCCTATACCAGTTCTTTCGGGGGCGAATATCCAGTTTTGTGTTGATGGCATATGTGGCATCCTCGTCTGAAATATAGCCTTCTGCAGCCATTCGGCGCAGCACATAAATCTGTCTTTTTTTGGCCCGGTCCGGGTATCTGAACGGAGAGTACCGACTGGGTGCCTGAGGGAGACCGGCGAGCATGGCGCATTCTGCCAGGCTCATGTCTTTTGCTGATTTACCATAATAATTTTGTGCTGCCGCCTCTACGCCGTAAGCGCCGTTGCCTAAATAAATCTGATTTAAATACAGATAGAGAATCTGATCTTTGGTAAATCTTTTGTCAATGCGGTAGGCTAAAATAGCCTCTTTAATCTTTCTTGCGTAGCTTCGTTCCGGTGTCAGCAGAAAAGATTTGGTGACCTGCTGGGTAATGGTGCTGCCGCCCTGAACAATTCCCCCGGCTTGCAGATTTTTTAAAAACGCCCTGAAAATACTATGCAGATCAATTCCCCCGTGCTGGTAAAACCGGGAATCTTCTGTAGCAACAAATGCCTGAATCAGGTAATCCGGCATTTCGGAAAGCGGGATAAGAATGCGCTGCTTTTCATAGAACTCAGCTATTTTACGGTTATCATCCGAATAAACCGAAGAAATAATCGACGGCCGGTAATCATTTAAAGAAGAAATTTTCGGCAGGTCCCGGGCAAAATAAAAATATACTCCCGCAAATCCGGCAGCACCCAGAAAAATTCCTAAAAAAGTCAAACCCAATAGCCATTTAATCAGTTTTAATAAAATTTTCATAATCCCTATTGTCAATGAAGACAGTTTGTTTATTGTGATCAGGCATCGTAATATTACAAGTATCAATTAACCTGATTTTAAAGCTTTTTTGTATTATCAGATAATTTACCAATAAGCAAGCAGCCGGCGAGATGAAAAACCACTAAAAAACCATTTAAATATTAGAGACTTAATAAGTATTGCCGATTTTGGACATTTATACTATATAATCTGTATTCAGGTATAAAGAATGGAACCATTTTATATTGACAAATAGTTTATAGACCGATAATTCAAAAACCAATGCTTGGCTGAAGCCGGGCTATTAAGCTGATAATTTATTTTTAAAATTTATAAACCACGAAGGTTTGCCGCATCAAGAAGATGCGCTGGTCTGTCGTGGTTTTTTTGTTTGGTGGCGTCGCTAAAAATGCCATCAAAAAAAGGAGGATTACATGAAAAAATTAATATTTGTTTCCGTTTTTGCCAGTTGCTTGCTGATAACCGCCCACGCTTTTGCCCATTTCGGCATGATCATTCCATCCGATTCCATGGTGATGGCTGATGACAACCGAACCATTGAATTAAACCTGTCATTTTCTCACCCGTTTGAAATTATCGGAATGGACATGGAAAAACCAAAATTGTTTGAGGTTTTTGAAAACGGACAGCCAAAAGACCTTAAACCGGCGATGACGGCATCAAAAGTAATGGAGCATACCGCATGGAAAGCATCCTATGCAGTGAAACGCCCCGGGGTATACATGTTCTGCATGGAACCGGAGCCATACTGGGAACCCATGGAAGACTGTTTTATTATTCATTACACCAAAACCGTTGTAACCGCTTTTGGCGTAGATGCCGGATGGGACGCGGAGGCCGGGTTAAAAACAGAAATTGTTCCGCTTTCCAAGCCCTATGCCCTTTATACCGGCAATCTGTTCCAGGGAATTGTCAAGCTGGACGGAAAACCGGTCCCTTATGCTGAAGTGGAAGTCGAATATTATAACAAATACAAAAAAGCGACAGCGCCAACGGATTACATGATCGCCCAGACCATTAAGGCCGATGCAAACGGTGTGTTTTCCTATGCTGCGCCTCAATCCGGATGGTGGGGGTTTGCCGCGTTAAACACTGCTGATTTCCAGCTTGAAAAAGACGGCGTGAAAAAAAATGTGGAACTGGGAGCGGTTATCTGGGTTGAGTTTCTCGACTGGAACGAAAAATACTGACAAAGAAGAACCATCAATACATCATTGGTTTAATAAAATTTCCATCAGCGGATTAATTGAAGCAGAGGCCGGGTATGAAAAATATAATCCGGATGCAGCGGGTGAGTCCGGTGAAGAAACCAGCGATATTGCTTTGAGCACCGTTGAATTGGGACTGGATGTAGATTTTATTGACCATGTGGGAGGGCATGTACTGGTTCTGTGGGAAGAAGACAACGAACACATTGACGTGGATGAAGGGTATATTTCTTTAACCGGTACTGAAGACATGCCGCTGTATCTCCATGCCGGAAAACAGTATGTTCCGTTCGGCAGCATGGATACGTATTTTATCAGTGATCCGCTGCCCTTAGAACTCGGGGAAACCAGAGAAAGCGCTTTGTTGACCGGATATCACAAGGGGTTGTGCAATGTCTTCTGCGGCGGGTTTAACGGGGATGTTAATAAAATCGGCAAAAATGACCATATCAATTCTTTTTTTGGGGGCGCTGATTTTTCGCTTCCGGATGATGATTCCCGGGAGTGGAACATGACCGCCGGGGTGGCCTATTTGTCTAATATTGCCGACAGCGACGGGTTGTCCGAAGCCAATGACATTGACGGCGACGGAAGTCCTGACGGTGTCCGGGATTATGTGGACGGAATTTCCGCATATATTTATCTGGACCTGATACATTCCATTTACTGCACCGCCGAATGTGTGTGTGCATTAGATAAGTTCAATGCCGGAGAACTGAACTTCGGAGATGACAAAGAAAGACTCAAACCCTGCGCGTGGAATTTTGAAATTGCCTATGTGACTCCGGCAGATATCGGGTTTGGTGTAAAACATGAAGGGTCTAATGATTGTCATGACTTTTTACCTGAAAGTCGTTATGGTGGGATTGCTTTCTGTTCTCCGTTTGAAAATACCTACTTAGGTATAGAATACCTGTATCAGGAATTTGACAACGATGATACGAGCGAAGTGGTCACGGCACAGCTGGCATTTGAGTTTTGAAAAAAGGAAAAAAATGCATATATCCGAAGGAATTTTATCCGGGCCGGTTCTTTTGTCCGGCGCGGCACTGGCTGCGGAAGGTACCGCTGTGGGTCTCAAACAACTCGATTATGACCGGATCGCCCGGACAGGCATTTTATCGGCGGCTTTTTTTGTAGCATCGTTGATTCATGTTCCGCTAGGTCCCACAAGCGTCCACCTGATATTAAACGGCATTTTGGGAATTATGCTCGGCTGGTGTGCTTTTCCGGCAATTTTGATCGCGCTGCTTCTTCAGGCGCTATTTTTTCAATTCGGCGGACTGACTACCCTCGGGGTCAACACCATTATCATGGCACTTCCGGCAGTGATCTGTTATTATCTTTTTTCTCCATTTATCTGTAATAACAATAAAGTAACCATTATTGCCGCGTTTGCATGCGGATTTTTTTGCGTTTTCCTCAGCGCTATAATCATGGGCGGGGCGTTGATATTCACAGAAGAAAATTTTATGGAAATTTCCATGCTGGTCATTATTTCCAATCTTCCGGTGATGATTATCGAAGGGTTTATCACCACTTTCTGTATTCTTTTTCTAAAAAAAGTGCAGCCCTCTTTGATTTCTAAATAACGGAGTTTTTATCAATGAAAAAATTTTTTTTATTAAATTTAAAAAGTTTTAAACATTTTCCTTTTTTTATACTGTCTCTGCTGTTTATTTTTTCAGCAGATATTGCGTTTGCACACCGGGTGGTGGTTTTCGCATGGATTGAAGGGGATACGGTTTTTACGGAAAGTACGTTTCCGGATGGAAGAAAAATTGCTGACGGCCAGGTCAATGTGTTTGATATGGACCACAACCTTCTGCTTCAGGGCAAAACAGACACAAACGGCGAATTTTCTTTTAAAATTCCGAAAAAAACCGCTTTAAATATTGTTTTAGAAGCCGGAATGGGACATCAGGGTCAATGGGAACTGTCTGAAGATGAAATCAATTCAGCCATGGGGGCAGATAACCATGAGAATAGGGCTGAAAACAGTGATACGCAAACGGACATGACAAAGACGACTGAAAACAAACCTTCCGGACCTCTGGTTTTAAAAGACGATCTCAAAACAGACGAAAAAACGGTACTTTTAAATGAAAAAAAGCTGGACCTCATTATTGAAAAGGCGATTGAAAAAGCGCTGGATAAAAAGCTGCAGCCCATTAACCGGATGCTGGCCCACATGCAGAATAAAGGACCTTCAGTGAATGATATTTTCGGTGGCATTGGGTATATTTTAGGGTTGATGGGAATAGCGGCATACTTTCTATCACGGAAGAAAAATAATGATTGAAGAACCTTTTGCCACTGGAAATTCCATTATCCACCGGATCGATCCGAGATTTCGGGTGGCGGCTGCCGTATTTTATTCTTTTACGATTGCTTTATGCTATGAATTCGAATCGTTAATTGCCGCTTTGGCCGTTTCCATAATATGTATATTTCTTTCGGATATTGGTTTAAAAAACGTTTTCAAACGGCTGGCCATTGTGAACATTTTTATCCTTTTATTCTGGATTGTACTGCCGTTAACTTTCAAGGGAAATAGTGTTTATTCTCTGGGACCGGTGAATATTTATATGGCGGGAATTATTTTTGCCGCCAAAATTACCATAAAATCCAATGCTATACTACTGGCATTGATTTCATTTATTGCCACCATGACCTTTGCCACGCTGGGACACACCTTAAGTAAATTTAAGCTTCCGGAAAAATTTGTTTTCCTGCTTATGATCACCTACCGCTATATTTTTGTCATCCAGCAGGAATATCAAAAAATTATCCGGTCCATAAAAATTCGCGGCTTTATACCCAAAACAAACCTGCATACCTACAAAACATTTGCATATGTTATCGGTATGTTGTTAATAAAAGCATCTGAACGGGCCGACAGGGTATACAATGCTATGCGGTGCAGGGGATTTAAGGGAAAATATTACAGCCTGAGCAGTTTTCAGGCAGATGCGAAAAGCTGGGTGTTTTTAACCACTATATTCGGTTTAACAGCCGGCATCATAGTTATGGAAGTTTTTGGATTTGCCATGTGACTTTTTTTTTACAGGATCATCACTTAATGACTGAGAGCCAGCCTATTATTAAAATGAACGGAATTTCCTTTGCTTATTCGGAAAACTCACCGATTTTAAAGGATCTTGATTTTGAATTTTTCAAAAACAATAAAATCGGACTGATTGCGCCCAACGGCAGCGGAAAAACCACATTGTTTCATCTGATGATGGGATTGTTAAAACCCACCGCCGGTTCTATTGAATTTTTCGGCAAACCCATGACATGTGAACAGGATTTTGCCGACATCCGGTACCGAACAGGACTGCTTTTTCAGGATGCCGATGATCAGTTGTTTTGCCCCACGGTTCTGGAAGATGTTTCTTTTGGGCCGCTGAATATGGGAAAATCCAGAAAAGAGGCCATTGAAATTTCCAGACGCACGCTTGATTTTTTAGGTCTTTCAGATTTTGAAAACCGGATCACCTTTAAATTATCCGGCGGCGAAAAAAAACTGGTGTCTCTTGCAACCGTTCTTTCCATGGAACCGGAGGTTCTGCTGCTGGATGAGCCGCTGACCGGACTGGATACAAAAACCCGGGCAACCATCACCAGTGTGCTGACCGAAATGAACATCTCCTATATTATTATCTCCCACAATATTGAATTTATGAAAACCACCACTGATCAAATATTAACCCTGCGTGATGGAAAACTTTATGACGATGCACAGGTCCATGTTCATATTCATGATCATGCCCATGTGCATGGAAATATGCCGCACAAACACTAAAATTATGAATTATGCTGGTTATAATGGATTTTGGGGAGAACGGATTATTGCTGCGAAGCAGCAAGGTTTCATAGCCTGGGGTTTTAACCCCAGGAAAGAGAATAAACAGAGTTTCGCCCCGAAGGGGCGAGGTATGATGGCAAACGAAAATATACCGCGCCCCTTCAGGGCGCATCTATTGATTCTTGACAACCTGGGGTTAAAACCCCAGGCTACGCAACTAAACCCCTTCGGGGGTTACATCGGTCTTGGTGGTCGTTGTCGCCCTTAATAATTCATTCAGACCCCAAAATCCGTTATAATCAGATAGTAAAAATTAACTGAAATTTTTAGTTATAAACATTAAAAAAAGGACTGGATCAATGAATAAAAATATATCTATAATACTAAGTTTATTAATGATCACAATCTTTTCGTCTTTTTGTTATGCCGCAGAAAAAAACACGGCTATCCCCACAGAACCAACTACAAAACTCCCAATAGATCCGCCTCAAGTCCGTTTGGAAACCAGCCTTGGAAATATGATTATTGAGCTAAATCCATCAGCAGCGCCGAAAACCGTTGAAAACTTTCTTTCCTATGTAAATGACGGATTTTATAATGACACCATTTTTCATCGGGTGATTAAAGGATTTATGATCCAGGGCGGTGGATTTACAAAAGACATGCAGCAAAAACCCACCAAAGCAGAAATTACCAATGAAGCAGATAACGGTCTGAAAAATCTTAAGGGCACCATTGCGATGGCCCGTACAAATGCACCGCATTCAGCTTCTTCCCAGTTTTTTATAAATACTGTAGATAATGCTTTTCTTGATTTTAAAGCCAAATCTGGCCGGGGATGGGGTTATTGCGTGTTTGCTAAAGTAGTTGACGGCATGGAGGTTGTTGATGCCATAGAAAAACAGGCCACGGGTGTTAAAAATTCCTTTCGGGATGTGCCGGTTACACCGATAATTATAAAAAAAGCAGTGCTGATAAACAACACAAAGACAGCGGCGGCACCTGAAGTTAAAAAGGCTGAAGCCAAACCTGAAAAGAATTAGTGGTTGAATGGAAAGTCTCAAAATTGCACTTTTTCTGTCATTGCGAGCCACGTCGCAGGGACGGCTACGACCGAAGCAATCTCCTTATCGACAGGGGATTACTTTGTCGTTCGTTCCTCACTCCGCGTAATGACAACCAGGATTTAGATGTTTTCGGTCAAACACGAATTAGCCTGAAACTCATTACTTTGAGAAATAATTAATGGAAAAACAAATAATTGAATATCCCTGCCAATGGTCCTTCCGGATCATTGGCGCAGAAGAAGCGTTAATCCGATGCGCTGTTGAAAAATATATGAAAAAGGCAGCATATCAGCTCACAGCATCCAATGTGAGCAGTTCAGGAAAATATATTTCAATAAACCTTGAAACAATCGTTTTAACCGAAGATATCCGAAACAAAATATATCTCGATTTAAAAAACATGACCTGTGTTAAAATGGTGTTATAATCTCAAGATATCGTCTCACAGGAAACATCAACCTATTTACACAAAAAAACATCAATTTTTATTACCCTCCAAAGCAGCACTGAAATAATTGCTTCATTATCATCTTCAACCAACTCTCCATTACCATTATCTGCGACCCTGATGGGGTTATTTTCAAACAATATAATGTAGCACCGGGCAGTAATCAAATATGTGCATCCGGGCGTTGTAGTGGCAGCTGTGAAGGCAGTTTGTTAAAAATTCAGCAGCC
>JAQIBZ010000115.1 GCA_027858815.1 Desulfobacteraceae bacterium | reverse complement strand
TCGCGGATATTCCTCTGGGGTAGGATGAAGAATATCCGATAACTCCCAACCCAGGGAGTTACTATAATTCTTCGAAAGTCGAAGTGGAGATTTTTTCAACAGAATTTTTCAGAAATCATCCGGAAATCACGTTCACAGTTCTCCGAGTCGGCATGCTGTGCGGACCAAATATCCGCAGCATGTTTTCAAAATTATGGTCGATGAAAATCAGTGCACTGCCTATGGGCAGCAATGCGTATCTGCAACTCATTCATGAAGAAGATCTGGGTGATGCATTATACTTGTCGTACCTAAAAGAAGTGCCGGGGATTTTCAACGTTGCTGCAGATGATGCGGTTCCGACAAAATGGTGTTATCGTCAGGCCGGGGTTTTTGTCATACCACTGCCAATATTTTTGCTAAAGCCACTGGCTGACATCGGATTTAAGCTGAAGCTTTTTCCTGCCGGCAGCGGGTGGGTTTCTTTGTTGCAGTATACCATGTTTACTCTGACTAATAAATTCAAGAAAGCCAGCGGGTGGCATCCTAAATACACATCCAAAGAGACGTTTGAAACTTATCTGGCATCACGGATTCGGGATGCTAAAGATAATTTTATTCAGTCTATCCTGTCCTGGGTGTTTGTGAGCGGTGCCCGCATACGCCCCACTCTGTCAGTGCTGCAAATTTTTAAGCTGGGTAAAATAAAGGCTTTTCGGAATATTCAGCCATGGATGAGCCCAAAAAAAAACAGCATGACATATCTGCCAATCAGTTATAAACCGGAAACGACAACGAGGAAAATACCTGTTGAAGAAAGTGCCGGTGAAAGTGCCAGTGAAATACTGCCACCCCGGATTGTTCATGATTTTATCGAAAAAGCCGAATATCATGTTATCATGGATCATTGCGGATGCCGACTGTCTGGAGAATGTGAGCATTTTACGGCTGATATCGGGTGTCTGTTTATGGGGGAAACCGCCTTAAATCTGCCTCATGGTGTCAGTCGCCGGGTAACAAAAGAACAGGCCCACAAGCATGTTGAACGGGCCATTGGTGTAGGGCTCGTTCCTGTGGTAGGGAAAATTCGGGTGGATAATTTTATTTTTCTGACTCCGGATAAAAACCGGTTGCTGAGTGTCTGTTTCTGTTGTCATTGCTGCTGCATGATGGGGGCTTTCAAACATCTTCCGGGAGATCACTTGGATAATGTAATGACGCCTCTGGAAGGTGTTCACATCGAGGTAACGGATGACTGCAATGCTTGTGGCACATGCCTTGAAACCTGTATTTTTGAAGACATCATTATTGAGATCGGCAAGTCCAGGCACAGTAATAAATGCCGGGCATGCGGCCGCTGCGTGACATATTGTCCACAGGATGCGGTGAAAATAACCATAGAAAATCCGACTACTTTCACGGAGATTGTCAAGCAGAGAATTGAGTCGTATGTCAAGGTGGCCTGATAACCTTTAAAAGCGACGCTAACAAAATCCTTTTTTCTGGTTATCCATTATTACAAAAAGAAAAATCGAGGGACACCATACCTATTTACTATGAGGTATCCCCCGATTTTTTTCTAAAACGTGTCAAGAATCTCATTCAAAACAGTACTTGGCCGCATTACCTGCAACGCTTTTTCTTCAGAAGGCATAAAATAACCGCCGAGGTCAGCCGGCTGGCCCTGGGCCGCTATAAGATCTTCAGTGATTTTTGCCTCATTTTGAGCGAGTTTTTCCGCCAGAACCGCAAAGCGCGCTTTCATGTCGGCGTCATCATCCTGACCGGCCAATGCCCGGGCCCAGTAAAGGGTCAGATAAAAAGTGCTCCCCCGGTTATCAAGCTCATTCACTTTGCGGCTAGGCAGTTTGCCGTTTTCGAGGTATTGGGAAATAGCCTGGTCTAACGTTTTGGCCAGGATCGTCGCCTTTTTATTTCCGGTTTGATCCGCAATCATTTCAAAGGATGGGACAAGCGCGCAGTATTCACCTAATGAATCCCACCGAAGGTGTCCCTCTTTGACAAGCTGTACGACGTGTTTTGGTGCCGACCCGCCTGCGCCTGTCTCGAACATTCCGCCGCCATTCAGCAGGGGAACGATCGACAGCATTCGTGCACTTGTGCCCAGCTCAAGGATGGGGAACAGGTCGGTCAGGTAATCTCTGAGTACGTTGCCGGTGGCGGAAATCGTGTCCTCGCCGCGGCGGACTCTCTCAAGGGTGAATTCCATCGCCTTTTGCGGTGACAACGTGTAAATTTCCAGACCGCCGGTATCGTGTTCCGGCAGGTATTTTTCAACATATTTAATGATCTCCCGGTCATGGGCACGATTCTCATCCAACCAGAAGACAACCGGATTGCCGGCGGCTCTCGATCGTTTTACAGCCAGCTTGACCCAGTCGCGAATGGCGATTTCTTTGGTCTGGCACATACGGAAGATGTCGCCGGTGTCTACGGTCTGATCGAGCAAGGTTGCCCCGCTGTCATTGACAACGCGGATCGTGCCGGGCGCTTCAGCTTCGAACGTTTTGTCGTGGGAGCCGTATTCCTCAGCCTTTTTAGCCATCAGCCCGACGTTTGAAACAGTTCCCATGGTAGCCGGATCAAACTGACCATTTTTTTTGGCATCTTCTAAAATCTCCTTATACATGGTGGCATAGGAGCGGTCAGGCACCATCGCGATGCAATCCTGAAGCTGGTCGTCTTTATTCCACATCCTGCCGCCGTCGCGGATGATGTTGGGCATGGACGCATCAATAATGATATCACTGGGCAAATGGAGATTGGTGATGCCTTTTTGTGAATCGAACATGGCCAGTTCCGGCTGGAGCTCACAGGTTGTCTGAAGATCCGCTTCGATCTCGGCCCTTTTGTCCGCTGGAAGCCTGCTCAGCTTGTCATAAATATCTTCCAGGCCGTGATTGACATTCACCCCGATTTTCCTGAGTGTGTCGGCGTGCTTTTCGAGGGCATCCTGGCAATAGACGGACACGCAGCCACCGAACATGATCGGATCGGAGACCTTCATCATAGTCGCTTTGAGATGAAGCGAAAGCAGGACGTCATCTTTTTTGGCTTCTTCCATCTGCTGCGCGTAAAATTCGCGCAGGGCGGCGACATTCATGTGTGTTGTGTCAATGACTTCTCCCGCAAGCAAAGAAAACGGTTCCTTGAGAACTTTGATATTGCCGGTCTGATCGACAAATTCGATTTTCACATCGCAGGCTTTGTCCAGGGTCGCAGACGTTTCATGCTCATAAAAGTCCTGGCCGTTCATGTGCGCGACGCGGGATTTCGATTCTGCCGGCCAGGGTTTCATCATTTTATGGGGATGCTTTTGGGCAAAGCGCTTGACTGAAGCCGCCGCCCGCCGATCCGAATTACCTTCACGAAGGACCGGATTGACGGCGGAGCCCAGGACGGCAGAGAAGCGTTTTTGCAGCGCTTTCTCTTCATCCGTTTTGGGTTCCTCGGGATATTCCGGGATATCATACCCCTTTTCCCGCAGTTCCTTGATGGCAGTTTGAAGCTGGGGAACCGAAGCGCTGATGTTGGGCAGCTTGATAATATTCGCATCCGGTTCCTGCGTCATCTTACCCAGTATGGCCAGGTAGTCAGGAATTTTTTGTTCTTCAGTGAGATTTTCAGGAAAGTTCGCAATGATTCGTCCGACCAGTGATATGTCAGCCAGGTCAATTTCTATATCAGTGCCTTTGGTGAAGGCTTTCAGAACAGGAAGAAAAGTCCTTGTCGCCAGGGCAGGGGCTTCATCCGTGTAAGTCCATGTAATTTTAGCCATTGTTTAACCTCGTTTTCTTGTTGTTACTGCTCATGCAGGGCATGGTCGGATTCATTTTGACGCTTCTATTCAATCAGCGTTGTAAACTAGACATTGATTGAATATCTGTCAAGTGAAAACCAGTATAAGCATGTGTTTCACATGAGTTCCGGGGACATCCATCCATCCATCCATACATCCATCCATTCAGGGTAAATTTGTTCTGACCGCAAAGCCCATTAACCATGGGCCTGTTGACGCATTGACGGTCGGCACGGTGGCCGACCCTACTGACGCATTGACGGTCGGCACGGTGGCCGACCCTAC
>JAQIBZ010000110.1 GCA_027858815.1 Desulfobacteraceae bacterium | reverse complement strand
TCTGCATGTGCATTTTGAATCATCCCAAAAGAAACAAACAACATTGCCACGATGACCATGAATCTTGAGATAGTTTTCATTTCGCTCATTTAGTCTTGGGCGCCCAAAAAAACTGACCCATTTCTACTCAAATAAATTGACCCATTTCATGCGCAGTGGTTCTAAAACATAATGACGTTTAACCGGGCTTATATGGAGGAATGAAGCAACATGATGTCGTGTTGATTCTATGAGGTTTTTTCAGGAGATCGTAGGGAAGGACCGTCAATTCTAATCGTAATGCAGCGATGCTTGAGTCTGTCCAGCAATGCATCTACCAGGGATTTTTTCTGGAACAACTCGTACCATTCCGGATAATCCAGATTGGTAGTAATAATTGTCGACACTTTTCCATAGCGTTCGCCCATCAACTTGAAAAAACTGTTCACCTGTTCTGGTTTCAATGTCAAATACCCCAGTTCATCGATCAATAAAATTGGATAGTTGCAAAGCCTTTTGATCAGCTTGGAGGTGGATCTGTCCGCCAGTGAGGCGTAAAGTTCATCAAGAAGATCCTGGGCGTTGTAATAACGGCCACGGTGCCCGGAGAGCAGTGCTTGCCGCAAAAGACCGATGGCAAGACCGGTTTTGCCGGTTCCCGGATCGCCGATAAACACGATGTTTTCCGCTCGCTCGATAAACGACAGATTCGACAAGCCCATAATGTGCGATTTCTGAACGCCAGGCTGCCTGTCAAAAGGAAACGTATCCAGGCTCCACTCCCAGGGGATCTTGGCGTGATGAAGCCGATACAGCATACTGCGTTCCTGCCGATGGGCAAACTCTTCGCTAAACAGCCGCCACAGCACCTCGGTGACGGCTGTACCGTTTTTGTCCGCTCTTTTGAGCTCCCGGTCCAGTACGTTGGCGATGCCGGCGAGGCGAAGCTCACGTAACAGTTGATGAAGTTTTTGACGCATCATTCATCCTGCAAGTTGAAAAAATCTCCGGCTACAAAACGTAAAATCAGGTTCTCAAGACGCACCAGATCATACAGCCCATAGTGCAGAGCCTGCTCCACGCCTTTTTGGAACGCTTCGGCCGGATAGGTCCTTTTGAGATCAAGCAGTTTCTGCAGTTTCCGCCTGCCGCTGCCATATGTGCTTTTTTTAAGCCCGGCCACATACCCGTCCAAAATGGGATATCGACCGGTCAATGACTGCTCCTCCTTGCAAGGCGGGCGATTTTTTCCTTTGAAAATCGGTTTATGGTGACCTTTAGCGATCACTTTGCCGTCTTTTTTATCGATCAGACGTTCATGCCCGGCTACCTTTCGGTGCTTGTGATAGACTTCGATGTGCTCAAAACTTTTGAGCACTTCAACCTTTTGCCCGCAAAGGGTTTCGGGCGCCGAGTACCGGTTGGTGTCCACCGTGACAAAACCGGATATATCCACAACCCGTTGCAGCGTCTTGTATACCGGCGGGATATGGGCCGGCAGCGGATTCAGGTGGGGCTTCTCCAATACGTACGCCTCATGCGGACTCATCCCCAAAGAACGTTTGGGTTTGGCATTGGCCGTCTGGTCGCACCAGAGGCGCGCCTGACGGTTTAAATCCGCCCAGCTTTGAAAACTGCGACCGGCAAGAAAATTGTTTTCAACGTAATGAAAATTTCGTTCCACTTTAGCTTTCCGGTCCGCGTCGCCGATAACATGGGCCATAAAGGTTGTGGCGAAAATGCGGCCAAAAGCCTCCATCTCCGGGGCCATCACCGCATCCGGACCGCTGCCGCGGGCGATGATGACACTGGTGTTGTCGATAACACAACGGTTGCAGCTTCCTTTCATGTATAAAAATGCATCGGTCAAAAAAATTTTGGCCTCAAAGCGGGTAAAACAAGGATAGTACTGCACGAACAGTTTGCGACAGTACCCCAGGGTTAAGCTTGCGCACTGGGCGGTTATTTTTTTTCCGCAAAGGATCAGTCGATGGGGGGAGGTATCATGCTGCATCTCCTGCCCGGCGGCAAATTCATAACTGCCTGATCGTTTTGACGGCTCTTTGTCTCGCAATCCCATATCCCTTACAATCCGCGTCAGGCTGCTGTAAGGGATCCCCTGGTTGTATTGTTCCGCCAATATCTCTTGGACCCGAACCGCATTGTGCTTGCATGCGACAAAATGCTCCCGGATCAGGGGCTCGGCAGCCTCATGGCGGCATTTTTTATCTCTCTCCTGCCTGCGCCCTTTAATGGCACTGCGAACCGTGTTGCGCGACACCCTGAGAATGCGACTGATGTGCCGGATCGTGCAGCCGGCCTGATGCAACGATAAAATCGTTTGGCGGGTTTCGTTTTTGATCATCGTCAATCCTTTGTTTTAATGTTTCCATTACAATGGCGGCATCACGCAATGCGGATAGCAGCCGCCGTTGATCCAAACGGCTTTGACCGGGATAAAACACTTCCGGCGCTGCTTTGACCAACCGCATCAAAATATGCTTGACCACGCGGATATCCTTCAACCACTTGCCCTCAGGGCCATGATGGATTGTCTCGGCGTTTTTGTGAGCAAGCTCGCTCTCCATCGCTTTGAGAAACAGATGCGGCTCACTGACGATATTTTGCCGTATATTCCGGTTGGACTTCTTGTAATGCTCAAACAGAAGTGAAAGACGGCGCGTCGATATGTTCTCTTTTTGCAGGGCCTGGATCAGCAGTTCGGCATGGTCGGGGTTGGCGCGCGCCAACGGCACTAAAATCCGCTGCGCGCTCCAGCTCGATATCTTTCCCCGGCGAATCAAAGCGATCATTTTCTCATCAAGGGTTTCAAACAACAACAAGCGCCGGGTCACCCAGCTTTTGTCCTTGCCTAAAAGAGCTGCGATTTGCCCGCATGATATCCCGTGGGCCAACCGCAGTTCGTTGATAATGGCCGCCTGTTCATAAACATCCCAGGCTCTGCCCTGCATGCCTGCCATCATATAAACCAATGCATCGGGTTCGCTCTGTTCCCACATCCGGGCAACAACCAGGTCCCGGCCCATGTGTTTTAGAGCTTTTACCCTGAGATAGCCGTCAATCAAGGTGCGGGCGCCGTCACCGCTGTCCACCGCCAAAACCGGCATCAACTGTCCGAACCGCTCAAGGGATGCGCTCATTTTCATTACCGCCGAAGGTTGCCGGATACGGGTATGCTCATAACGAAGACCCAGGTGAGCGATTTCAACCTTCTCAATCGTCTTCATGATCTTTTCCAAATGCCTTGGCGATCAACTGATGGACAGTGGCCGGATCGTTTTTTTCCATCTGCTCATCTGTCTTCAAAGGCTCATTGATTGTCAGCTTCGGATGCTCAGGAAGAGGCAGCACCTGGAACAGCCGTCCGTCAAAGGCAATCAGCTCTTTTTCGATTAATGTGTTTCTGGCCTCAATATAGTCGTCCACCGACAATCGCAGGAGGGTGCAGATTTTATCGTAGCTGTAATAGGAAAGACCGAAACGGTCGCTGACCAAAACCAAAAAAAAGTATAAAAGAAGCTGATCATGATCCAGATCCGCCCAAAACCCGTCATGCAGGAAACGGTGCTCCACAAAAGCGAAACTGCCGGAGATTTTACGGACCTGGTCCGGATATAATGGGTGCAGCATCATGGCATTCCTCCTTTGAGTTCCACGTTATCCAATCGTCTTTTTTGTGTCCATCGAGTCCTTTTTTGCAAGATGTCCCAATATCCTCATAACCATCCGGTATAATAATTATTTTTTGCATTGACGCGTCCATCTTTGCAAGATCGTCCATGATCGGTATCAGATAATAACCCCCTGGCATCACATAGTTTCCTCGCTTTAACGTGTCCATCTTTGCAAGACGCCTTGCCTTGCGTTTTGCATCCCGCAGTTTTTGTTTCTGCCGGTTTTTCCTGCGGTATTTGGGGTGCGTCCTTCGATATTCAGCCCAATAGCCGGGATTCTTTTCTTGCCAATTTGTTCGGCTTTCTTTTCGGTTGGTGCAATAGTCTTGATCTGTGGCTATTTTGTGACGTTCCCATTCTGTTTTTCTGGCACGCTGGCAGCGCTTGCGGTTGCAGTAGTCCTGATTTTTCAGGCGAGGATTGGCGGGCACTTTGCGATGGCAATGTTTACAAAGAATTCTCGGTTTCATGGTTTCCACCGGTGAAAACCATGAAAACCATAATAATAGGAATTTTCAAAGAATATGATTCAACTACAAATCAAATACATTTTAAAATGAATTTGATTTGGCTTTCATTTTTTTAATTCTACCGCATAAAACTTATTGAATAATCAAAACGTGAAATATGATGGGTCAGTTTTCGTGAGCAAAGGTGGGTCAGATTTTTTGAGCGTCGAAGGCAAATCGAGATTGTTAGTCTGATTGCAATAAAACCTGGCTGTGGTTTCGCTTTGAAGAATGTAAACGTAATAGGGTATGACTGTATCGGGGGAAACAAAAAAGGACTTAGAGAGGGTACTTTCTCTAAGCCCTTGAATTTTTTGGCTCCCCAGTCCGCCGGTGGCGGATTTCGGCTGACGCCTCAACACAAAACATCTTTGAACCGCGGACACAGTGGTTAACAGGGATAACCTCTAAGTTTCCCAACCTCCTCTATTTACACAACATACTTGAACTATTAAAGATACGAATTCCACATTTTTGTAGATTTTACAG
>JAQIBZ010000060.1 GCA_027858815.1 Desulfobacteraceae bacterium | reverse complement strand
TCTTCCCGGACAGACAGGGTATCCAAAAGTTCGGACCGTTGGATTCGTTCAAGGTAAACCGCCAGATTTTCTGTCAGCCACCGCCACTCTCTGTCAGATATGGATATCTGCTTGGCATCTGCCTGACTAAATCCGTTGTGGGGTCCCCTGAAAAAAACTTTCCCGCCGACCATACCCACCAGCGGCCGGTAACCGAGTACATTTTCCGGGTTTTGTCCGTCAAAACCGCAAACAACAGCAACACCGCCTGCCATAAACTCCCCGAAATAGTCTCCCACGGATCCGAGCACCCACACTTCCGGCGGGGCGAACCGGGGGTTGCTCTTGGTCATGGTCATGCCCCGGGAACCGGCATTACCGCCGACATAAACTTTACCCTGAGCCATGGCGTTTGCCAGGCCGTTGCCCGCATTGCCATGCACGACAATTTCAGCACCCGCATTCAGCCAGCCCACATCATCCGACACCGGCCCGATGATATCGATAAAGGTATTGGGATATCCCAAAGATCCGGTTCGCTGACCGGCATTGCCTTCGATTCTGACATGCACCGGTTCGTCACCGGCTTTCCAGAGGCGGCCGCCAATGCCATGCTGACCATAAGCGTCAATCTTTAGCTTACGGTGACCCGCCTCAAGCGCCTGCTGAATCTTTTCTTCCAAAACTCTGGATTCCAGGCGGTCACCGTTCTCATGTCCTGATATTGTATAGAATTCACTCATCATGAATTTCTCCAAACATATATAAACTAAACCACATATTTGATATTTAATCGTTCTGCCGCATTAAAATCATTAATACCCAGCGCATCCGACATACCGATGGGAAGCGACGTCGAGCGTCCGAGGGGCGCAACGATTTTCTTAAGTTCCGTATCAAAACTTAAATACACGTCCACCACCCGCTGCGCAACGGCTTCGGCGTCTAACCGGCGATATATGCGGGGATCCTGAGAAGTAATTCCCTTGGGACAAAGCCCGATATTACAGATATTACAGCGGTCGGTTTCAGAACCTAAACACCCGGCTGCCGCCTGCATGATATATTTTCCGATCTGAACACCGCTGGCACCCAGCATGATTAAGGCTGCGGCATTGGCGGCCAGATTCCCGCTCTTGCCCACGCCGCCGCCGGCAAACAACGGAATTTCATTCTGTTTACCCAGGGCCACCAGATTTAGGTAACTGTCCCGGATATTCGTGGCAATGGGGTGCCCCATACTGTTCATGGAAACATCATACGCCGCACCGGTACCGCCGTCTTCACCGTCAATAGCTAGCCCGGCTGCATATGGATTCCGCGTCAGGTTATTTAAAACCGCCAGCGCCGTTGATGTAGCAGAAATTTTCGGATACACAGGGACCCGAAAACCCCAGGCCATGGACATGGACTGGATCATTTTTGCAACCGACTCTTCAATGGAATACTGGGTCTGATGCGTGGGCGGACTCGGCAGACTGATACCTGACGGTACCCCGCGGATTGCAGCAATTAATTTATTAACCTTGTTCCACATGAGCAGTCCGCCGTCACCGGGTTTTGCGCCCTGGCCGTACTTGATTTCAATAGCGCACGGATCGACTTTCATTTCCGGAATTGCATGAATAATCTCGTCCCAGCCGAAATAACCACTGGCAACCTGAAGAATCACATACTTTAAAAAACGACTGCGAAGCAGGCGTGGCGGGCATCCTCCCTCACCGGTACATATACGCACCGGCATGTTCATTTCTTCGTTCAGGTAAGCAATGCCCATTTGAAGCCCCTCCCACATAGGCGGAGACAAAGCGCCGAATGACATACTGCCGATGATCAGCGGATAGATTTCTCTGACCGGCGGAATCCAGCCGTTTGATTTAAAATGCGCAATGCTCTCTTCCGGCGGCAGCACCCTGCCCAGAAGGGTCCGCAGTTCGAATTCATGGCGCCCGGCATCCAGGGCCGGGTCTGTGAGCATGGAAATCCGGATAAACTTGATCTGATCTAAAAGGCCTCCGGGAACATTCCGCCGGCCACCCCGACGCCGCGGCTGTCCGCCCCGGTTGATGTGATACGACAATTTGCTGGCTTCATCACTTTTCATCGGTATAATGGCATCATTCGGGCACACCTGGGTACACATGGCGCAACCGATACATGAGTACGCAGGATCCGTCTTCTGGCGAATACCCTGGTAGACCTTAAATACACTGGAAGACGAACTGTTGATCCCCAGTGCGGTCTCTACTATTCTTTTTCTAAAAACACCCAGCTCAATGGCACTTACCGGACATACTGCCGTACAGCTTCCGCAAAGCGTGCACTTATCCTTATCCCACTGGATCTGCCAGGGAAGATCCTTGATGCTTAATGAAGAAGGGGTAATGGGTCTGTTTGATGGCATATATTTATCTCCTGTCGATCCGGCCCGATGATGGCGGTATCCAGATGCATGGGTTGAAAATCTTTACTTTTGTCCCGGTCCGGGATCACTGCATCCAGACCGCATATTTCAGATGAGAATGCGTATTGTCCGGGCCGGCCGCCGACCACGCCGGGGCGTAATTTTTTTCGGTCCTGAACCATAAAAAGGGAATGATCCGGCAGACTGCCGATCACACAGTTCGGCCCGTCGATAATCATTGACCGGCAGCTTTGTTTCAGCTGCTTTAGAAATGATGCATCAGGATGATTCACAATACCAGCCTCCTGAAGCGGTGTAATGATATGTTTATAGGCTTCAAGGCCCAGTCCTAATCCTTTCATGGTATAATGTAAAATATGAGTAAATACTTCAGAATCGGACTGGAATCCGGTATAACCCGGAAAACCACGTGATTTTAAAAACTCCCGGATCGGAATAAACGCCGTATTCTCACCATTGGTCATGGTGGAATACCCTTCCACGAAAAAAGGATGGCAGGCATACAGATTAATGGCATAGTTGGTATTCTGCCGGCCTTGGGCCATCACCACCCGCGCCCTTATGTCTTCCCTGTCAAGGTGCAGATAACGCCCCACAGTTAACGGATCGCCGATTTCCTTGAGCATGATGACATCCGGCCAGAAAGAGAATACGATCATATCCTTTTTTTCCTGGCCCATGTCCCGAAGTGTCAGTCGGATAAGCATTAACTCTCTACCCAGCTCATCCACACTTCGCCCTTCCCATGCTTCCGGGTATTCATACGCGCGAATCAGGTAAACATCCCGCTCCGGAATCCCTTCCGGAGTATCTTTCGGCAACTTGAACGAAATCTTGAATTTAGTCATAAACCCAAGATTCATCATATAGGTATCCAATCGTTTGATCCCTTCTTTGGTAAAAATACCGGAAAGAATCGGGGCGTCTTTCATTTCTTCAAAGGGTCCTCCCAAATCGCGCAGAAAAAGACCGACCCCGGATCCGTCATGCCCCTCACGCATAACATCTAAGGCATTAAGCGCAACAAGCGGAGATACCGGCACATCACTTGTGATCGCAAATAAACGACACATATTTATATAACTCCTTCAATGGCCAAATTTTTAAAATTACCAAATCAAATCCGCCATGTCTAATTATTTTACAACAACACAATTAATTTATAACGATATGCATATAAAAGCAAAATATGTGCCAATTTTGTACAAATCACAACATAACGATATTATATATAAATTATAAAACCACCGAGACAATCAATCGTAAAATATTACAGTTTTGTAATATTTTACAGTTAAGAAACTACAAAAATGTAATAATACCATGATCTCAGTGCAGGCCGGTAAAATGAAATTTTAAATGATAAACCCGATACATTTTGACTCGCTACAAAATCTGCGAAAAATCATAGAATGAGTGTAATTATTCTATATTTTAAATTATAAGGCACATCTAAAAAGAAACAATATCTTTATTGAAAAATAATATTATTTTTAGTAATTTATAAAGTTAACGGTAAGGTTAAAAATCAATCCGCCATATTTGCCATCAAATACTGCTTTTTTGCATAATCACTTGAAATCTTCAAAGGTGTTTATGAGTAAGTCATTAATTAATAAAGCCATAACAACTATTCTTTCAACAATATGCATGTTGACGGCTTGCTGTTTTCCTTGTGCAACTGTCGCCCGGGAGGTGAGCCCTGATGCAATATATGAAATGGATTTATCTGAATTAATGGAACTGGAGGTGGTCACGGCAACCGGCACAAAGATGAAACTACGCGAAACACCTTCTGCCGTATACATTATAAGCGAAAAAGATATCCGCACAAGAGGTTATCGAACACTCATTGATGCCCTGCAGGATATCCCCGGATTTGATATCCAGCATACATACGGATTATTCCCGGACTTGATTCACCAGAGAGGATTAATTGGAAATAATCAACGAAGCCTTGTTTATATTGATGGCATTCTGGACAACAATATTTCGGAAAATGCCATTCTCGGCGGAACAATACGTTACCCCCTTCATAATGTTGAACAGATTGAGGTTGTCGCCGGGCCCGTATCGGCTCTGTATGGTGCAAATGCATTTAACGGTGTTATTAATATCATCACCAAAGACGGGCGAAAGACATCTGACAAAAACGTTCAGGCATTTGTCGGCACCTGGATGGATCAGGACTATATGGGAAAAGGAACCTCCTTTGCGTTAAATGACAGTGCGCGTACGGATAAGGGGCAATTCGCCTACAGTATCGGCGGAACCTATTACAAATCTGATGGGCCGGACTTCAGGGGTGTCCAGCAACTGAATGAGAATGGACTCGGCTACTGGTGGTCGGATACCTACAACAACTCGAATGAAGACACCTATAATGTTACGGCAAAATTCTCGTATGATAATTTAAGGTTTGAAGTAATTAACTGGCAATATCAGCAGGGTGACGGCACTTTTGCAAATGGAACGTACCAGATAGATACGGACGGCAACGGGTTTTCCGGCTCTGCCTGGGATTTTCAAAGCACCACCCTTGATCTCGGATATCTATGGGAAGTAAACTCCCGGCTGTCGGTTGACAGTGAAGCGTTAATTCAAAAATCTCAGATACTCAGTTCCAGCCGTGAGTCTTACCCAAACACCCCCGGGCCGGATGCATATAGTTTTCCGCAAGATGTAACGACCGTATCCGGCTATGCCAGGCCGGATGACCTCTTTAAAATTGAAGAACGGCTGCAATGGCAACCTTCTGATCAGCTTGACAATACCTTTGGCATGGAATTGATTTTTTATGATGTGCCAAAAGATTACGGTTCTGATGAAAGATATACATATGAAAACTATTCCGGATATTTACAAAGCATTTACCAGGCAAATGAAATTGTTTCTTTTGTTGGCGGCTACCGATTTGATCACAACACGGCGTATGGTGATTCCAACACATTTAGAATCAGCACAATTGCAAATCCGGATGACTACACGATTAAAGCAATGTTCAGCACCGGGTTTCGGGGTCCGACGGCCTGGGAGATGCTCAATGAAACCCGGCAGAGAATGGCAAGCTCTCATCTTGATCCTGAGAATATGCGGTCTTTTGAACTCGGCCTGGGATACGCGTTGCCCTTTAAAGGACATATCAGCCTTCAAGGTTATTATAACGTAATCAAAGACCTTATTCTTGAAGTTGAAACAAACGTTCCCAACCCGAATCCGGAGTCGGAATTCTGGAACCAGAACCAGAATATCGGTAAGGCAAATATTTACGGCATCGAGTGCAATTCAGACCTCACCGTAACCGAAAAACTTTCACTGTATATGAACTACACCTATTCACGCGGAGAGTACAAAGACCTTCCGGAAACGCTGACTTCCTCGCCCACAGCTCATGACGGGGAATCCATCCCCAATATTCCGAGGCATAAGGCAAATATCGGTTTCACATACAGCATTCTTCCCAATCTTTCATTTCACTTAAGAGCAAATTATTTATATAAAATAAAAACAATTCAGTCCAACCCCGTCAATGAGATAGACGATAAGACGCTTTTCCACTCAAATATTCGTTGGGAAAATACTTTTGTTGACGGCTTGTTTTTTCAGTTATTACTCAGGAACATTTTTGACACTGATGATGCATTTGATGCCGGCATTCGCACTGCAACCGGCGCTTATTATCCAACCCAGCAGCCCATAGAAAGAAGGAATATGTGGTTAACAGTTGGTTACGAATTTTAACCCGGCGCAGAGCCGGAGGCTCCTATCTGCTGCGTTATTAATGGATTGCAACACTATAGCTTCACCATTAAATGCCTTGCATATAGAAGCCTCCGACTCTGCGGAATTCAGGTATTAGATGTTCAGATATTCTAAATTTAGATAAAGTAAAAATGAAAAAAATCGTAAAAAATAAATATC
>JAQIBZ010000049.1 GCA_027858815.1 Desulfobacteraceae bacterium | reverse complement strand
GACCATATTCGAAACCGAACCTGCTTTGTGCGCAGGGACCAGCATTGGTGGGGTTGATTTAAGAAGGATTTAAATTTAGATGGTCAGGAATTTTCATCACAAGAAGAAAGGGGAAATATCTGAAAACAAACATGGGATTGTGGATAGATCATCGCAAGGCGGTGATTGTGGCAGTTTCGGGCAAGGGTGAGGAATCAATCATTATCCAATCAAATGCAGAAAAACAGCCCCGACGGTTTGACGGGGTACGTTCGACTACCCCCTATGAAGCTCAGAAGATTAAAGCGGACGACAGACAGGATATAAAATTTGCCGACCAACTCAACACCTACTACGATGAGGTTTCAGATGCTTTCTCATAGGTCATTTCCGTCGCCAGGCAAGTCTCCATGTCTTAACATCATCTTTGTTGCGCTAATTGTTTTCGCAGTTTAAACATTTTATATATTTCGAACCCGATGATGCTTGCTAATCCGGCTAAACTGCAAATGGCGATATTGATAAATGTCAATTTCTGGAACTGAAAAACATTCAGGAAAAATGGTATGTTTAAAACCAGAACCAGAAAGACGATTGCCCCGCCTATAATCCACAATACTGCTTTATTCGGTGTGGCTATAATTTTAAATATATTGTCGGATTTTGAGCGGTTTGTCATTATAATCGAAAGGTTTGAAACAATCAGTGTGATAAATGCCATTGTCCTGACTTCTTTATCCTCGTAACCAAGATTTAAGCCGACAAAATAAACCGTAAGCGCTATTAACAGGACACCTATTCCTTGCAGGCAGCTGAACAATATTTTTTTGGCGCCGAAAAAGGGTTCATCCATTCTCTTTGGCGGCCGTTCCATTATGTTCAATTCTTCTTTTTCTGCTTCAAATATGATAGAACAGGCAGGATCAATAATTAATTCAAGGAATACGATATGCACAGGCCATAAAATGATCGGAAAATCCCCAAGCAATATTGGGATTAAGGATAGTCCTGCAATCGGCACATGTATGGCAAAGGTGTACCCAAACGCTTTTTGAAGGTTATCGAATATTCGCCTTCCCATTTTTATGGCTCCGACAATGGAAGAAAAGTTATCATCCATGAGTACTAACGATGAAGCCTCCCTTGCGACATCCGTACCATTTTCACCCATAGCAATCCCGATATGCGATGATTTAAGGGCAGGCGCGTCATTGACCCCATCACCTGTCATCGCCACAATTTCCTTGTTCTTTTTTAATGCATTGACGATTTTAAGTTTTTGTTCGGGGACGACTCTGGCAAACACATTGTTTCCCTTTATTTTTGCGGATAATTCATCCTCGGACATTTCCTGTAATTCATCGCCGCTAATGCATTTATCCGGATTTTCAAGACCTATCTCCATGGCGATATGCATGGCTGTTACCGGATAATCGCCTGTAATCATGATTACCCTGATACCGGCTTTTTGACATTCACTAACGGATTTTTTCACATTTTTACGGATGGGATCGGAAAGCCCTATCAAACCGATAAACTCAAAAGTAAAATCCTTCTGAACGTCAGGCAAACCTTTTGTATCTATTCTTGCTTTAGCCACGCCTAACACTCTCAGACCGCTTGCAGCTAATTCTTCAATCGCCAGGGATAAACGTTTTTGGTTTTCTTTATCCAAATGACAAAGATCAAAAATCGCTTCAGGAGCTCCTTTTGTCGCAATTATTTTTTCTTGAGTACCTTTGTTTGAAAAAACCCGCGACATGGTCGGCAGATCTTTACTGAGCGGGTATTCTTTGATCATTTTCCAATCCTCATGGATATGCGCGGATCCTTTTATGAATAAATCGCCCATTCCAATGATTGCTTTTTCCATTGGATCAAAAGGGTTGGTTTGACTGGAAAGAATGCCATACTCGATGATTTCATGAAACGCTGAATTAAACTCGCCGCCTTTTTCCACCGTCAGAAAATCTTTTCCGTTATAAAGCCTTGAAACGGTCATCTTATTCTGAGTAAGCGTTCCTGTTTTGTCTGTACAAAGCACGGTGGCCGAACCAAGCGTTTCTATGGCAGACGGTTTTCGGGTTAAAACCCTGTTTTTTGACATCCGCCACGCTCCTATGGCCATAAACACAGTCAGAATTACAGGAAATTCTTCCGGCAACACGGACATCGCAAGTGTTATTCCGACCAGAAACCCGTTGATCAAACTTCCGCGTGTCAGCGTATAAACAGTAATTACGAGAATAGAGAGAACTGCTGAGATCATCGTCAGTTTTTTTACCAGCGATCCCATCTCCTTTTTTAATCGGGTAGGTTCTTCTCCGACACTCTCCAGGGCTTTGCCGATTTTCCCGATTTCGGTATTGATACCTGTGCTGGTAACCTTTGCAATGCCGTTGCCATGGACAATCATGGAACCCGAATATACAAAAGGTAAATCGTCGCCGCCAGGCTGAATGGTTTTTTCCACGCCATCCCAATCATTTTTTCTGACCGGTACCGGTTCACCTGTCAGCAATGATTCATCGGCAAGTAGATTTACCGAAGTAAACACCGTAGCATCAGCGGGGATCCTGTCGCCTTCCTGCAACACAATAATGTCGTCGGTTACGACTTCAATACCGGCAATTCTTTTTTCCACGCCATCCCTGATTACCAGTGCCCTGGGACTTGCCATATCTTTTAATGCATCAAGGGCTTTTTCGGTCCTCTTTTCCTGAAAAAATTCGATACCCATAATGATAAAAACAAAGCTAAGGAGTATCAAACCTTCCCGTAAATTACCCAAAACAATATAGATCGAGCCACAAGCAACCAGAAGGACAAACATGGGTTCTTTGATGACCCCCAGTCCAATGGAGAAAAAGTTTTTAGGTTTTGAAGAGGGAAGATTGTTAAACCCTTCCGTACGCAATTTTTCATTTGCCTGTTGAGTGGTTAATCCTTTATTATTTTGTGAAAAATCAGATAAGTTTGGTTTTTTTTGTTTCATCATATCATTTGCTTTCTTCCATATTTTTTAAAAGCATATCCGTATAAATCAAAAATGTGGATGCCGTAACGCAGAGCAGCAAAAAACCGGTAATGGAATAGAGGTTTATTAGATTGACATCCGGGCACCGACTTCAATTGTTTGGTCCGCTGGGAGATTAAAAAACGAGGCGGCATCAGCAGCGTTGCGAGACATAAAAATGAAAAGGTTTGCACGCCAGCGCGCCATGCTGGATGGATCAGCCATGACCAAGTTTTCACGGCCGATAAAGAAACTAACTGTTTCCGAATTCAAATCCAAACCCTGATCACTCGCCAGTGAAAAAAAGCCGCTCAGGCTCGAATCTTCCATGAACCCATAGCGAGCTATAATGCGATAAAATCCGCTGCCTAATTTTTCGGTTCGGATTTTTTCCAGACTTGGAACACGAGGGATGTCTTCCACCTGAAAATTCAGCAACACCGTCCGGCTATGCACTACCTTCAGTTGACCGGGGCGATATAAATCTGCCCGATTTGCGTTGCGGCGGTATGCCGGATGTTCATTCGCGGGAGGTCTCCCAGTTGGATCGCTTGTCGGGTCATGGAAAAAGCGCCGCTGATGACCGCCTGAGAAGCAATGATGGTTGCAAGGGTGGCTAACAAAACTGTCGGAATCATCGCCCAAGCGGGTACCATGGCGTAAAAAGGATGACTCGCCGCTTCCGGATTGACCAGAAGAAGGGCTCCCTGTCCGAAATAATTCAACACCAGGGCGGGAAAAACGATGGTAAACCAGGTCAGACGAATGGGCCGGGTGCCGAAATGCCCCATATCTGCGTATAACGCTTCTGTCCCGGTGACCACCAGAAATACGGCTCCCAACGCCAGAAACCCGTGCAGTTTGTTGAAAACGAGAAAGCGGATCGCATGCCACGGAAAAACCGCCGACAG
>JAQIBZ010000622.1 GCA_027858815.1 Desulfobacteraceae bacterium | reverse complement strand
TTTAAAGAACATAAGAATAATACATTGATTTTTGAATTTCATTTAACCCAGCGTCCCGGAAAATGCCTTCGGTGCAACCTGACCTATGGATTACCGGAAGTTTTTTCAAGACATCCGCTGATCAATGCGAAGGGTCTGGTGGCAAAAATCGATGAACAATTAAACGGGCAGGGTACGTGCGGCGACTGGAAACTCGGTCAGACGATTGAAGTTTCCAATGACCTGCATATTATTCCGTTGATTATCTCTCTGGAGAATGCAGCTTAAAGAAAATTGGTGAGCTGAACCTTGATAATATGGATAAGCCGGCCTGAACTTTGCGAATTTGAACGACGCGGTGCTTAATACAGAAACCTGTCACGATTGGGATGAGAGATGACCACCAAGTTAAAGCCGACTGACATTCATGCTTACCTGTCGCAAAAAGTGCTGGGACAGGAGGAAGTACTAAAGCAGGTCTCCGTGTCTGTTTATAAACATATCAAGGGTGTCAAATGGGGCAATATCTTGCTGATCGGAAACAGCGGAACCGGCAAAACCACTATTATGAAAGCCGTTTTCGAATTTTACCTTGAGCACCAGGAATTGGCGGATTATCAAACCGTGCTGGTCATGAATGCCAACAGCCTGACGGATGAATCCGGTGAAGTCCATATCCCTCGAATCTTCAAAAACTTGGAAGCAGATGTCCGCAACCGCTTAGGCAGTGATGTGAGCCCACAGGAGTTGAAGACGCACATTGAAAATGCCACGGTTTGCCTGGATGAAATTGATAAAATATCCGCTAAAATATCCGATCGGGTAAACGTGGCCGGGATATTGATTCAACAGGCCCTGCTGACCATTTTGGAAGGAGAAACTTTGTATCTGGAAACAACCATCAGCAGGAAAGAGAAAAAACTGCCTATCAGGATACCCATCGACACCGCCAGGATGCTGTTTATCTGCGGCGGTGCTTTTGAACTTCTATATGATCAGGTTAATTCACTGGTACTATCCGGAAAAGACGAAAGGGTGCTAAGAGTATCATATGCATGGGATGCAGCAACTAAAGAATTCGAGAGCAAAAGAATTTTCAATTTAAAAGACTATATGAGAATTGATGACCTTTTTGATTACGGCATGGTTCCTCAGTTTATTTCCCGTTTCGGCGCCATCGCCATATTGGAGAATTTGCGTAAGGATTCGTTGAAAAAGATTCTCCTTAATGCGGTTGACTCACCTTTTGTCAACGCGAAAATCTATTTCAAAACATTTGGCATTGATTTACAAATTTCCGAAGAGGCGCTGGAATTGATTGCCGACCAGGCTGAAAAAAATAATAGAATCGGTGCCAGGTCATTGAGAGAATCGCTTAACAGAGTCCTTTCGGAATTTCAATTTGATCCATTAGGTTCCGGTCGTGTCCGGCAAAAGGGTGACAAGCAGGTTCTCATCCTGGAAAAGGAAATTATAGAGCCGTATATCAAGACCAGTGACAAATAAGCGTTTGCTCCCTATCCGGGACGCCAGGCCGCAGATTTCTCCCTGGTAAGAAGTGTATCATGCAATATTCCTCACCAGCTATGACCATCATCCCTGTGCATATAGCAATCCGATGCTTTCCTAAAAATCTGGCAAAAAATCTCATCCCATGTATGGTATGTCAGATAAGCACAGAAAATTTAGGATCGTTATCGACATGCTTCATTTCTGAAAATTTTGTAATATTGTCGATTTGATCACTGGTCCACAATTTCAACAAATCAATATAGCCTCTTTCAGTACATAATTTTGCTCAAGCAATAAAATTCAATATACAGGCTTTGGATCAAACTTTTGAATTAAAAATTAGTAAGTCGGTTGTTTAAGAACGAACAAGATAAATTTTGTTCATTTTCAAATCAAAGATAGAAATATATTCAATTATTGAAAATAAATACTTGAATATATTTCTGATTATTGTATGTTTTTTGGGTACTAACATGCAAATTCGTGGTCTCTATAACAAAAGAAGCCGTTATTGAATAGCGAATGGTTTAATCAGTAGAGGAAATAATGGGATTATCCATATCAGATTTTAAAAAAGCCCTATCCAAAAAAACAAAGGGCGAATTAGTTAATGAAATATCTATGTTGTGCCAAAAGTTTCCACAAGTTAAGGATTATTATCAGGCACAGTGGAGTGACCCCAAAGATGTTTTAAACAAACATAAAATCATAATTCAAAAAGAATTCATAGAAGGGAAAACAAGAGGCCTTCCAAAAGCAAGACTCTCGGTGGCCAAAAAGGCTATTAGTGACTTTAGAAAACTGACTGAAGATCCAGAGCTGATCTCTGATTTAATGTTAACATTCGTTGAAAGTGTCTCTTGGTTTAGCACAGAATTTGGTCCCGACAGAGAAACCTTTTATACGAGTCCCGAGAATATGTTTGAGAAGGCTCTAAAATTAATAGGAAAAAGTGGACTTCTTGGTAAATACCAATCAAGAGCGGAGAAAATTGTCATGAACGCTACTGACGGATATGGACATCAGGATTCTTTACATGAAAAATATGAAGAAGCTTATGGTGACGTAATTGAAAAACTTTATTGAACCGGGATTTTATTTTTAAACGA
>JAQIBZ010000513.1 GCA_027858815.1 Desulfobacteraceae bacterium | reverse complement strand
TCTTCTTTTAATTCTTTTATTGCTGTTATAACTTTAATACTTTCACTTTTTTGAGGTTGGAGATACCGTTCAAAGGCTTTGTTCGTTTTTGACCCGGTTCCGCCTCTTCTTATTTCTTCAGGTGTTAAGCGCTGGGCCTAATGCGGTCGCAACAGTATGTTTTGTACCACCATAAAGGCCAATACCTTCAACACCAAGATTCTTACAAGCTCGATCCCACCACTTTTTTAAATATTTTGGCCCGAATTGAGTGCCGGCTTTAATTCCGGATTATCCCGGAAGATAACTTTCAGAAATTTGATTAAGTTTGGGATTTTCAATATCCTTTTGGGATAAAATCGGGTTCTCGACCGGCCAGTCGATGCCGATATCCGGATCTGACCATAAAACACCGTATTCATCACCCGGAGCATATAAATCCGTGCATTTGTAGATGATATCCGCTGATTCACTCAACACCACAAACCCGTGGGCAAACCCCTGGGGGACATAAATCTGCCGCTTGTTTTTTGCTGATAATTCGGCCCCGGTCCATTGGCCGTAAGTGGGTGATCCTTTGCGAATATCTACCGCCACGTCAAAAATGGTGCCGGTCACTGCATAGATTAATTTCCCCTGGGGATGCTTCAACTGATAATGAAGGCCCCGGAGAACGCCCCGGCTGGAATGGGAGTGGTTGTCCTGAACAAACGCCTGATCAATTCCGGCGGTTTGGTATTTTTGCTGATGAAAGGTTTCCATAAAATACCCGCGGCTATCTTCAAAGCACTTCGGCTCGATAAGTAACACCCCGGGAATGGTTAATTGTTTTATATTTACATCCATTTGAATAGTTCCGAAGGTTTTAGCTCAGAAATTTCCTGAAGATATTGACCATAATCATTCTTGATCATTTCCGCTGCAATTTCTTTTAATTGGTCACTGTTGATATACCCTAAACGATAAGCGATTTCTTCTATACAGGCGATTTTAAACCCCTGCCGGTTTTGGACTGCCCGGACATAACCGGCTGCCTGCTGCATGGATTCATGGGTTCCCATATCCATCCAGGCAAACCCGCGACCAAGGATTTCCACTTTAAGGGCATCCCGGCGGAGATATTCGCGGTTGACATCCGTGATTTCAAGTTCCCCGCGATCCGACGGTTTCAGATCCTTTGCGATTTGAATGACCTCATTGTCATAAACATAAAGGCCGGAAACCGCATATTTTGATTTTGGGTTTTCGGGTTTTTCTTCGATGCCGATGACATTGCCTTTTTCACCGAATTCTACGACCCCATAGCGTTTCGGATCATTAACACGGTAGCCGAAAACGACGCCGCCGGAATTGACATGAAGTGCATTTTTAATGATTCCGGAAAGGTTGTGGCCATGAAACAGGTTGTCTCCTAAGATCAGGCAGACCGGATCATCCCCGACAAATGATTCTCCGATGATAAAGGCCTGGGCCAGGCCTTCGGGATGGGGTTGTTCTTTGTAACTTAATGAAATGCCAAACCCGGAGCCATCTCCTAAGAGTTCTTTAAAGTTCGGCAGATCCTGTGGGGTTGAGATGATCAGGATATCGCGGATTCCGCCGAGCATGAGTACTGCCAGGGGGTAATAAATCATGGGCTTGTCATAAATCGGCAAAAGCTGTTTACTGGTCACCCGTGTCAACGGATACAGGCGTGTTCCGGAACCGCCGGCAAGAATTATTCCTTTCATTCAATCTTTCCCTTTTTATTGATACTGCTGTTGAATCCACTCCCGATACGCCCCGCTTCTCACCCGGTTCACCCAGTTTTCATTTTCCAGATACCAGGTGATGGTGGACAGGATGCCGGTTTCAACGGGCGTTTTAGGCGCCCATCCCAGTTCGGTTTTTATTTTTGTCGCGTCAATGGCATATCTCTGGTCATGGCCGGGTCTGTCTTTGACAAATGTAATCAGTTCGCGGCAATGCCCGTGGCTGTTTCCGGTTTTCTCGTCAACGGCATCGCATATCATTTCAACCAGTTTTATGTTTTCCAGTTCGCAGTCCCCGCCGATGTTATACGTTTCACCTTCCCTGCCGTGTTTGATAATCTCCCAGATGGCGCTGCAATGATCATCCACATACAGCCAGTCACGGACATTTTTTCCGTCGCCATA
>JAQIBZ010000419.1 GCA_027858815.1 Desulfobacteraceae bacterium | reverse complement strand
GGGTTTCTTATTGCTTTGGAATTCCAGGGAGTCATTTACCCGGTTGGCGTTGAAGTCGATTTTATATTCAGGAATTACAACTGGAATTATGTACTGTACAAGCTTTTTATAACCATTGTTGCGTGTTTTGGTGTCGCCTTTTTAAGCGGTTTTCTTGCTGAGCAGGAACGGCGGGCGAAAAAGGATCTCTGGGCAATGGAAGACCAGGTGAAGCGTGTAGAAAAACTGGCCGCAATCGGTGAAATGGCATCCGGGCTTGCCCATGAAATCAAGAATCCTTTAGCCTCTTTATCCGGATCCATACAGTTTCTACGAGAAGATATCCCCTATGATCCGGACCGGGATCGCTTGATGGACATCATTTTAAGAGAAGCGGATCGTCTCACTGCATTGGTTAATGATTTTTTGATGTTTGCAAAACCACAGCCCGGTCAGATAAAAATTATAGAACTCGATGTGGCGATAGAAGAGATCATTAAAGTTTTTACATCAAATAGCCGTCGCAATAAAAGAATTATTGTAACCAAACAGCTTGCTGAAGCCGTATTCATTGAAATAGATCCGGAGCACTTACGGCAGGTTGTGTGGAATCTGCTGTTAAACGCTGATGAGGCGA
The DNA here is from genome assembly GCA_027858815.1 of Desulfobacteraceae bacterium. GTDB lineage: Bacteria > Desulfobacterota > Desulfobacteria > Desulfobacterales > Desulfosalsimonadaceae > SURF-3. Next base: position 4,081 of record JAQIBZ010000419.1, on the reverse strand, counting down.
TTGAAAACGAGGGGCGGATTGACATCATAATGTATCCGGCTGATAAACAACATATCTGCATCACCATATCGGATAGCGGTTGCGGAATGAACGAAGAGACAATGAAATCAATCTTTGATCCCTTTTTTACTGCAAAGCCCAAGGGGACGGGTCTCGGGTTATCGATTGTTCAACGGATTATTACCTCCTATAATGGGTTAATTGATGTCCAGAGTGAACCTGAAAAAGGGACCACTTTTACCGTTAAGTTATGCAGAGAGATCAATTATAGTTAGAGATCCTCATCATGCTCTGAAGTTAAGTTAATCTTGACAGTAGATTATAAATGGAGTAGCCAACCGGTTGGATATTAGTTAATTGGGTTAAATGTAATGTACCAAAATAGAGCATTCTGTTTGGTACATTATTTTTTCATACGTTTAAAAAAAATTAGAAGAGTTCCGGGTAAGAACATGAGCAAAAAAAATGATGTTGTTGAAAAGAGAAAAGAAAAAATTCAAATGTTTAAAGAATCGGGAATCGCCCTTTTCCCGAATGACTATAAAGTATCCCATACAGTAAAAGATATTAAAAAATTGGTGGAAAACGAATCGGGCAATATTTCGGATGCTGCTTCGTATTCAGTGGCCGGGCGTATTATGGCAGTTAACCGGTTCGGGAAATCCGCCTTTATACGATTTAATGATCGGAGCGGCCAGCTCCAGGCATATATAAGAACAGATAAAGTGGGTGAGGATTCATATGCCTTGTTTAAAAAGATGGATATTGGCGATTTTATCGGCATGACCGGCGGTATGTTTCAGACAAAAACAGGTGAATGGTCGCTTCTGGTAAATTCTTTACAATTGATTTCCAAGGCAACGCGGCCTCTGCCTGAAAAATTTCATGGACTTAAAGATCCGGAAAAGCGTTATCGTCAGCGATATCTGGACCTGATTATGAATGCGGATGTCCGCGATTTGTTTATTAAGCGGAGCCAGCTGGTTCAGGCAATTCGGATGTTTCTACTGGAACGGGATTATCTCGAGGTGGAAACGCCAATGATGCAGCCCCTTCCCGGTGGCGCGGATGCCAAACCATTTAAAACATATCACAATTCACTCAGTATGGATCTTTTTTTGCGGATTGCGCCGGAACTTTATTTGAAACGACTGGTGACCGGGGGGTTTGAAAGAGTTTTTGAAATCAACAGAAGCTTCAGGAATGAAGGAATTTCAACTCAACACAATCCGGAATTTACCATGCTTGAATTTTATCAGGCATATGCCACATACGAAGATCTTATGAATCTAACGGAAGACCTTTTCCAGTCGCTTGCTCTCAGCATTGCCGGTTCAATGGATTTTGAGTATCAGGGAGAAATGATTCGTTTCAGTGGATCATGGAAACGGTTGCCGCTTCTGGATTCTTTAGTCGACATTGCCGGTGTGGATCCGGCTTTATTTAGCCAAAAAGAAGCGTTGATGAATTTCGCATTGTCAAAAGGGATTTCTTTTGGGACGCGTGCCAGTGATACCCTCGGAATTGGTAAGATAATGACAAAAATATTTGATGCTCTTGTGGAACCCAAATTGATTCAGCCGACATTCATTACCGGTTATCCGGTTGAAGTGTCACCGCTCTCGCGTAGAAACAAGGAAAATCCGGATTTAACGGATCGATTTGAATTGTTCATTGCCGGAAGGGAAATAGCCAACGGATTTTCCGAGTTAAATGATCCGGAAGACCAGAAAGACAGGTTTTTATCTCAGCTTGAAAATAAAGAAGCCGGCGATGAGACGCCGAATATTATTGATGAAGATTATATCAGAGCTCTGGAATACGGCATGCCCCCCACAGCCGGTGAAGGTATCGGCATCGACCGGCTGGCAATGCTGCTGACGGATTCAGCGTCCATACGTGATGTAATTTTATTCCCTCACATGAAGCCTTCAGAAAAATAAAATGTGATTTATAGCTTATAGCACATGAATTGATACCATTTCATTTATTATATGGTGAAAAATGTATTAATTCATTTGCGAATCACTATAGTAAATCAGATACGGATTAACTGATGTCTTTTGAATATTTTGTAGGTGGCCGTTATCTCAGGTCAAAAAATAAGCAAGCCTTTATTTCTTTTATCACGTTTCTTTCCATGGCCGGTGTTACTGTTGGCGTGATGGCACTGATTATTGTGATCGCTGTGATGACAGGGGCTGAATCATATTTTACTTCCCAAATTTTAGGTGTTGAATCCCATATTATTATTCGCCGGCATGGCGGAACGATTGCGGATTACGCTGAGGTTATCAACCAGGTTGAATCCTCAGCCGGAGTCGTCTCTGCAGCCCCTTTTGTGTATTCTCAGGTGATGCTGCGATCTTCTTCCGGTATTTCCGGTGCTGTTTTAAGAGGGATTGATCCGCAAGCTTCCGGGAGCCCGATAAAAGGGTATGACAAAGAATCGTTAATTAAAAAAATAAGACCGCAGGTTACCACAGAATCAAGTGTCCTGTCGCCGGGGATTATTTTAGGCAAAGAACTTGCTTTGACCATCGGGGCTGCAGAAGGCGAAATGATTTATCTGATATCTCCCAAGGGGATGATGTCGCCCATTGGTCATATGCCGACAATGAAACGTTTTGAAGTAACCGGGATTTTTGAGTCCGGTTTTTATGAATATGACGCTTCTCTGGCGTTTATCCATTTAAAAACCGCCCAGCAGCTGATTAAAATCGGTGACTCGGTTTCCGGTATCGGCGTTCGTGTGGATGAAATCTATCGTGCCGATACAATTTCGCAATCGATTCTGGCTGATTTGGGGTTCCCGTATTGGACCACGGATTGGATGCGGATGAATCAGAATTTTTTTTCAGCCTTAAAACTGGAAAAAAAGGCAATGTTTGTGATTCTGACGCTGATTATTATGGTGGCGGCGTTTAATATTGCCAGCACACTGATTATGATGGTGATGGGAAAAACCCAGGATATTGCCATTTTGAAGGCTATGGGGGCCACCGACCGAAGCATATGGAAAATTTTTGTTTTCAAAGGCTCGGTCATCGGTTTTATCGGCACGGCCATCGGGGTGATACTGGGCATTTTCGGTTGCATTCTTTTAAAGTATTATAAATTCATCGAATTGCCGGGAGAGGTTTATTATTTTACCAGCCTTCCGGTGCAGCTGGAGTTTTTAGATGTTTTTTTCATCATTGCTGCTGCAATGAGCATCTGTTTTATCTCAACACTCTACCCCGCCTTCAAGGCATCAAAGCTCAATCCCGTTGAGGCGCTCCGGTATGGTTAAACGACTGGGAAAAAACGATCATCCGGGATTGCCGGAAAACAGCATGCAACGAGGGGGCGCCGCACCATTGCTGTCGTTAGTTGATATCAATAAAAGCTACCGGAATAACGGCGCAAAAATTGATGTGTTGAGTGATTTGTCGGTAGATATTTTTCCCGGAGAAACCATCGCGATTGTCGGTGAATCCGGCATCGGCAAGTCAACGTTGCTGCATATTCTCGGGACACTGGATCGGCCGGACAGCGGCACATTGGCATATAAAAATTCCGATGTGTTTGAATTTGACAAAAAAAAGCTGGCGGATTTCAGAAACAAAACCATGGGATTTGTCTTCCAGTTTCATTATCTGCTGTCTGAGTTTTCCGCACTTGAAAATGTGATGATGCCGGGGTTGATAAAAGGGTTAAAATCTGGCGATAGCAATAGACGAGCGCAAGCGATTCTTATCCGGGTCGGGCTGAAAGACAGACTGAATCACCGCGTCAGCGATCTTTCCGGCGGTGAACAGCAGCGGGTGGCGCTGGCCCGGGCACTTGTTCTGAATCCGGCCATACTTCTGGCGGATGAACCCACAGGAAATCTGGATAAGAAAAACAGTAAACAGGTGCATGATTTGCTGTTTGAACTCAACGAAGAATTCAATATGACGATAATCACGGTTACACATAATATGCAACTCGCAGAGTACATGAACAGACAGATGACTCTGGTGGAAGGGACGCTGGTCGAGATTGAATGAGAAATTATAGGCGCATGCAAAAGTGCGGGATGCTGATAATAATTCTGGTG